>JAUXDO010000022.1 GCA_030618315.1 Candidatus Peregrinibacteria bacterium
GTAAATGTGAACATCGCCCAGAGTATGAACGAATATGCCAGGAGTAAGACCTACTTCTTTGGCAATCATCATTAAAAGTGCACTATAGCTTGCTACATTGTATGGTACACCAAGAGCTACATCTGCGCTTCTCTGGTACATCTGAAGGTCAAGTCTATCACCCATAATATTTAATTGAAAGAAGGTGTGGCATGGCATTAGGGCCATCTTTGGCAGGTCGGCAACATTCCATGTGCTTACCAGAATGCGACGTGAGTCCGGACTGTTTTTTAGTAAATCAATAGCCTGCTGAATCTGGTTAACTTCAATAATTTTACAGGTTCCGTCTGATTGTTTTTCGTATGTTTCCCATGCTACCCATTGTTTACCGTAAATAGGTCCTAAATCACCATTTTCATCCGCCCATGCGTTCCAGATAGGAGTATATTCCTTAAGTCCGTCATTAATATTTGTTGAACCTTTTAAAAACCAGATTAATTCTCGTAAAATGGCATCAAAACGTACTTTTTTTGTAGTCACCATCGGAAACCCATCTCTTAAATCATATTTTCTCTGAGCACCGAATATCGAAATTGTACCGGTTCCTGTACGGTCGGTTTTGGTGAGTCCTGTGTCGAAGATTTCCTGAACTAAATCCAAATACTGCTTCATTGATTATGATTTACGTTGTATGTTGTATGATTTATGCTTTTGATTCGCGTAGCTCAATATAACACTCGACTTAATTACGTGCAAATTTCTGAGTAATAATTTAATATATACTTACAACATACAACATTAATCATACAACGTTTTGCTACAACCTCTTACAACATCGGAAATGCAATCTTTTGAAAAGTTCGCCTGTGATAATTTCGATATATCAATTGATGACATGATGCAGAATGCCGGCAGGGCTGTTTTTGATGTTGTTATGGAGGAAATTAAGCCCAGTGCTGTCCTTGTAGTTGTCGGGAAGGGGAATAATGGAGGAGACGCATTAGTAACTGCACGACTGCTGTATAAAGAAGGCGCAGTTGTTACTATTATGTCGCCTTATCCGGATGATGAATTTACTGAAGCGGCTTTGGCTGAGATGGAAAAAGTAAGAAAGGCAGGTATTCCAATTGTAAATAATACTGATGAATTGAATCTAAGAAAGCGCGATATTGACTCATCTCCATCTGATGATGGATTTGATCTGATAATTGACGGCCTTTTTGGTTTTTCTCTAAAGGGTAATCCTCGCAGTCCGGCAGATGAGATAATCAATTGGATGAACTATTCAGGGATTCCGATTTTATCTGTGGATGTTCCTTCTGGTCTTGATACAGAGTCAGGGCAAGTTATGAATCCATCTGTTAAAGCCTCTTATGCCGTTACTCTTGGAATGCCTAAAATTGGGCTTGATAAACATAAAGAGTATGTGGGTAATCTCTATTTGGGAAACCTTGGAATTCCGCAGAAAGCCTACGAAAAAATGGATATTTATACACCGATATTTATTGGGAAATCTTACATCTCCTTAGATTGATTATGCTTGTGATAGAACGTATACTTTTGAATGATTTATGTTGTATGTTGTAAGATTTAAGGTCTATTTACAACCTAAATCCTACAACTTACAACCTACAACGTTAATCTTTATTTTAATTTAGAGTAATAATGAATCTCAAAATCCTCCAAAATATTCCAGAACTCGTTGGCAAGAAAGTGTTTGTCCGCGTAGATTTTAATGTTCCTATTGATGAAGAAGGAAATGTTCGTGATGATAAGCGTATTCGTCATGCAATTCCAACAATTAAATATTTGTTGGATAGAGATGTTTCCCAGATTATCTTAACCAGTCATCTTGGTCGTCCAAAGGACAATGAGCCTCATCTGATGACAAATAAGGTTGCGGAGAAACTTGGTGAGTTGCTTGGTTTGTCAGTCGCAAAAGTTGATGACTGGGGTGAGAGCGGAATGCCGGATTCAAAAATCGTAATGCTTGAAAATATACGCTTCCATAATGCTGAAAAAAGTAAGGATGAAAATGAACGTGACGAATTTGGTAAGCAATTAGCTTCACTTGCTGATATTTTTGTAAACGAAGCCTTTTCAAATTCTCATCGGGCACATGCAAGTATGACATCAGTACCTAAATTTATTCCTGGCTGTGTTGGACTTGGCGTTGAAGATGAAGTTGATAAGATCTCAAAGGCAACCGTGTCACCTGAGCATCCAATGGTTGTCATTATTGCAGGACTTAAGGCAGATAAAATCATTGCTATCCATAATTTATTACCTATTGCTGATAAAATTTTAGTTGGCGGAGCAATTTCTTATAATATTTTAAAGGCAAAAGGATTTAATATCGGTGATACCAAGGCTGATGATGAGGGTATGGCTGAAATGGCAGATATGGTTAAGGTTGTCAGTGAAAGCGATAAGGTTGAACTTCCAATTGATGCTGTTGTTGCAGATGAATTCAGTGAAACTGCAAATACAAAAGCAGTTGATGTCAGCAATATTGAAAATGGGTGGATGGCTCTTGATATGGGGCCAAAAACGATTGAAAAATATGTCGGGATTCTAAATGATGCAAAAACAATTCTTTGGTTTGGCCCCGTCGGTGTATTTGAAATGGATGTTTTTGCAAACGGAACAAAAGAAATTGGTAATACTATCGCAAATTCTGATGCTATTTCAATTATTGGAGGAGGGGATACGGCTGGTGCAGTAAAAAAGCTTGGACTTGCTGATAAAATGACATTAGTATCAACTGGCGGAGGAGCGAGTTTGACTATGATTGAGGGGAAGGAACTTCCTGCACTTGCTATACTTAGAAAATAAATGAGTCTGAGAGGCTGAATAACAATAGGGTTGCGCTTGAATCATTTGTAAAATTTCCCGCCTTGCTCCTAATTTTACTTCATGATTCATCCTCATTACATTTGACCTTCGGTCTGCATTTCATTTGGACCGCTCAACTCGCTACTACCCATGAAAAAAGTAATATACATCGAAATCGATGAGGAAATTACTTCGATCTATGATCGGATGAGACGAGTGAAACAAAAGGAAATATTTCTGGTTGTTCCGCGTAAATCTATTCTTTTTCAAAGTGTGGTTAATTTAAAAATTCTAAAAAGTAAGCTGGAAAGTGACGGCAAAAAGCTTGTGATTATTACTACCGATAGAATGGGACGTCATTTAGCTGAACAAATTGGTCTAAATGTTTATAGTCAAATTGAAGTCGAGGAATTAAAGGCTCCAAGTGAAGACAGTCCGAAAATGAGAATTGAACCCATTCAGGCAAGAAGAAATGAGGTTTTAAAAGATATTCCGCGAAGATTTAAGGAAAAAAAAATTACGATTGGGGAGTTGGTTAAAGAATTTCGCGTAAAAAATAAAAAGAACAAAAAGATTTCTGGCGGTGATTCAATGGATACATTCAATTTTGTTCGTCCTAATCGTAAACTGCTTATATTGATTTTGGTTGTCAGTATAGGGCTTTTTGGCGTTATTAGTTATATTGCATTTCCTGGTGCGACGATTTTTGTAAGACCAAAATTTGATAATATTAATCATTCTGTGAATATAGTATTAGCGGACAAGAGGCAAAATCAAAATTTATTGAGTCAGAATAAACCGCATGTTATTTCAAGTGAGAAAATTATGACGATTACCAAGCAGACCAAAGTGTTTAACACTACAAGTAAAAGGTTTAATGGAGTGAATGCTGTCGGTAATATTAAGATAATCAACACTTCACCAGATGAGTGGCAGTTAAAAAAGGAAACACGGTTTCAGACTGAGAATGGGATTGTTTTCAGAATTCAGGAGGGCGTGTTTGTTCCGCCTGCAGTCACCGACGAAGAAGGAAATATTTCACTTGGTGAGCTTTTTGTTAATGTAATAGCTGATCCATTTGATGAATTTAATGATGCGGTAGGTGAGAGAGGAAATATCGGACCTTCCAGATTTATAATCCCAGGGCTTTCTAAATTTAATCAAAAGCTTATTTGGGGTGAAAGCAGTGAATCTATGACAGGGGGTGTTTCGGATTATGAATTAATAGTGATGGAGGAGGACATTGAGGCTGCTAAGAAGCAAATTGAGGACAATTTAATACTAATGGCCAGAGATGATCTTCGAAGTCATATTGAGGAGATGAACAAGCTGAATCATACCAATTTGGTGTTATTGGATGACCGACGTTATCTGAAGACTGAGTTACAAGACTTACGTATCTCAGATGATTTAGAGGGCACTGCAAAGAATAAATTTGAAGTTTTTGCTGAAATTAAAGCTGAAGGTGTAGCTTATGATTTCGACCAGCTTTATTCCCTGCTTAAAAAAGAGCTCAAAACCCGTACACATCCTGACATGCGTATTAAAGATGGTTCAATTAATCCAAGTACTATCACTTACGATGTAATTAATGAAGATGAAGATTTAGGTCAAATTAAAATCACAGCTACAATACAGGGGATCGAGGAATATGTTGTTGAGTCAAATGAGGAGGCTGGGTTACGTTTTTCAAATAAGTTGATAGAAATGATTTTAGGTCTATCTGTTGAAGAAGCAGAAAGTTATATTAATAACCTTACTGAAGTTGATGCGGTACAGATAAAAACCTGGCCGATATGGATTTCTACAATTCCAAGGATTCCGGAAAATATTGAGGTTAGGAAAATGGAAGTGGAATAGATTTCAGATTTCAGATTTCTGATTCAATGTAGCATTTAATATTCTAGATTTTAGAATGAGAATCCGAAATCAGAAATATTATAGTTGTTTAACATCAAACTGATCCAGGTCATTAATCTTTTCATTACGTGATGTTTCGGGATTATATATTCCGTAGAATAGCTCTACCAGTTGTGGAGTTGTTAGCTGTGCAACTCTAAGATTACATCCCTCAAGTCCGGCTTTGGCAGTTCCTACTCGTTGAGTTAGGTTTTTGTTTAGCTCTTCAAATTCTTTATGACGTCTTTTTATGCTGTCGATACTATCTGCTGATGATATTCTCTGCATAAATTTTGCAAACATATTCCGATTTTGAGACCTGTATGGATCATACGGAATTACTACATAGAATTTTTTCTCCATGATATCTGCATACTCAACAAGTTTTTGAATATATTCACAATATTCCATTGTTTGGTCTTTTAATAACGCATTTTCGTGTTTTTCACCTATGCTCTTTACATTTTCAATGTATTTATCAACATCCAATTTTCTTGACTGAACCAGAATCTGAACAGGAAAATCCAGTGAATTCAAAAAATTCTGATATGAATAGATTATGGCATTTTGTTCATCCTCAGATTTCAGGTTGAAATTAACACTGTTTGTCTGAAGAACTGCTCTTATCCCACCATTTTTAAGGATAATCACATTATCTTTAATTTCAGCGATATTCATATACAGCTGAGTACTATTGGCTGGAGTGCCTTTTTTTTGTTTTACGGTTTTATCCGTTGGTGTTTGAGTTGCTTCTGCCATGATATTAAAGGGTTAGATCTACATCTCCTTTTTTTAGCTCCTCTAAGTGAATTTCGCCACTTACAGGTTCATTATTTTCAGGAGAGGATTGATTAATTTGTTTTTCCGGTTTTAGCGGAGGTTTTTTATTTGTTTTATTATCTGTTTTTACAGGTGACTGAGCTTTTGGCTGAGCTTTAGGTTCTGATTTAGGTAATAACTCAACTGGTTTTTTGTTTTGTGTATTATTAATCTGAGTTTCCCGCTTGATTGGGATTGCAATCTTCGGTTTTCTTTTTCGTGGTCTTCTTCTCTTTTTCTTTTTAATTGGTTCAGTTTCGATTTTTGCAGGTTTACATACATGTACTGATTTCATTACTTCACTACATTTAGGACATTTAATAGGTGTTTTAGATGGCTGCATTGCTACAGGTTGAGTGGTAATTGTTTTTCGTACTCTATTTCCTGGAATAGGTTTTGGTGCGTCTAATCCTGCGATTTCTTTCTGCTGTCTTTTTAATAATGAAATTTGCTCTTTAACCTCTTTTAAAGCCTGAAGTTCCGGTTTTGGAAGTTTTGAAAGAAGATTAAGTTTTCGCTTGTAGGCTTCAGGGTCTTTTGCAGTTCTAGCCCACATATTTTCACCCTTCCCTTTTTTCTTACCAAAGAAAGCTTCGACCATTAAGTTGTCATCTTTTGTATCGTCAATATCCTCAGTCTCAATAGTTTGAACGCCTTCAAATCCTCCTGAATCAAGAATCCTGGTTAAATCGCCTAAATTAACATTTTTTTTGACTTTTGTTTCCTTTTTAACTGTTTTGGATGACTTGGTACCATTTAGGTCAGGATCTACGAGCATTGATATTCCTCGATGATCCCATAAGCGCCTTTTAGGTTTTATTGCAAACTCCAGTGCTAAAAGTAAATATTGTGTAAACGTAAGATTATTGATTTTTATCAGAGCTACAGCAAGAGCAAGTAATCCAGGTAATGCAATGATTATATATTCCAGGATACCAAGTTCATATAACTTAGAAGATATTGCGAAAAGTACATAGCTGGTTCCACCTCCAACAGCGACAATTATCAGCTGTTTTAAGCTGAATGGTCCTACTATTTTGTCTTCAATGCCAATGTTTTGAGGAATTTTGTATTGTAACATGTTTCTAACTTTGTTGTGAGGCAGTCGCAGTAGCGATGTGGGGCTACTTCGTGTAGAGCTGCCTTCAGCGTGGTTGTATGTAGTATTATTTATTACAACCACGGGCGTAGCCCAGCCATACGTGAGGTAATCCGAGCTGCCCTACGGCGATAGCCAGCCTCACGCGTAGCAGTTATATCTATATATTATACCAAAAAAACGCCTGAAATACAAGGGTTTTCGTTTAATTATAAGGCTTTTATTCAGCTAATAGTTGTTTATAACAATATAATCTTTACAAAATGCAATAAACTCTATATAATACAACTAGAGATTAATAAATAAAGTTGAATGTCAGGAAGAAAAAATTTATCAAAGGGTATAACGCTAAGAGTGATTAATCCTAGTCATGGCAGAGAATCGATGGAAAAATCTGTAGCTGAAAAGATATTTGAAAGAATTGATATTACTTTGACTGGAGCAGATTTAGCAACCGCTATCAGAAATGAAATTACATATCTTTCAGGTGATTTTGATGGAGCCAGAGTCTATTTTAGTGTACTGATGATGGTTAGAGGTTTGAGGGGAAATCTTGATGACACAATTAAAATGACTATTGAGGAAAATGATCTATTAGATGCGGGGGTTGATGTAACAGTAGATTCTCATCAGAATGAAGAAGGTGTTGCTGATAGTATGAGAAGAAATGAATTACTACAAAACCGCATTAATAATTCTTCTGTGCCTCCACCACTTTCCGATGGAACAAATGGATAGTTTAATTATCTAAATTTTCTTTAAACTCAATTGTTTTAATGGCTAATTTTGCCATTTCCGCTCTTGTGATATTTGAAGCTGGGTCAAACGCATGGCCTACAATAGTTCCGGTGGAAAGACGTCTTCCATCGGCCAATTTGTTTTCTATGGCAAAGTGTACGGCTGGGTAATACCATTGTGATGTATCGATATCTCTAAATGAATCAGTTCGTTCACCAACGTCCTCTAAATCAAACTCAAAAGCGTTCATTAGAATTTTAATTGCTTCAACTTTGGTTATTGGTTGATCAGGTTTAAAAGTTCCATCAGGATAACCGTGAATCAATCCAATCTCTTTTGCTCTTTCTATGTAAAGCACATACCATGCATAAAGAGGCACATCTTCAAATGGTGCATTTTTAACTTCTTCATTTAAATCAATTTCTTCACCGATGGATTTGAGGGCAATTTTTGTGAACTCTGCTCTTGTTAAGATATCATCAGGAGCAAATATTCCTTCGTCGCGTCCTTTCACAATGTCTCTTCTATAAAGAGCTTCTATATAATTGTGTGCCCAATGGTCAACGGTATCAGTGAATACTATTTTATTGAAATTACGACCATCCTGAGCAACAAAAAATGAATCTGTTCTTGTGGATATAATTGTAACGCTTTTTCCGTCTCCACTAACAAAATATAATGATGGGTCGTATTCGGAATAGATTTCTGTTTCCGGATCATAGCCAAATACATAGACATCTTCACCTTCATAATACCTATCTGTAAATGGGATAGTTATTCTATATCCGGGTGTAAAAATGAGCTCTTCGTCTTCATCGTTTTGGAATTTGAAAATCGACTTAAAAGTATATCCGTAAAATATTGGAAAATCTTTTGTGTATAGGTTTACAGGAGGCATTATATAACCGGCAAAGGCTCTTCCATCTACATGTTTTATTTCAGTATCCCTTTTAAATTCAATTGTTGTACCCCTTACATTATCTTTAAAAAGAATAGGGCGGGGGATTATACCTCTGTGTTCCGAAGTGATATAAAGTGCCGGTTTTGTACTGATGGTCATTGGTGTATCTGAACCAAAAAGAGGTGCTGTTGCTGCCATCGCTTTATAGTCGTCTTCTGCATTTAGATTCACTATACAAACATTGTTTTTCAATAAATATCCATAATCACATTCCTGAATCACGCATGTCGGATATGGCGATATTCTTGTTACATTTAGCCTTTCACCACAGCTAAATTGATAGGTCTGGGTTTGTACTGAAGTTGAATTACCTTGCGAGTCTACACCAAAATATTTCAAAGTGGTATTTCTTTGAATAGAAATTGATTCACTGTATATTTCACTATCGGTTGAAGGGGTGCTTCCATCAAGTGTGTAACGAATTACAGCTCCAATATCCAAAAAGTCTTCACTGTACGTGTCTTCGCCTATGTATGGTGTCATCATTACCGATTGAGTATAGTTATATTCTCCGCCTAATGGTTTTACTACGATGTTTGGCGGGGTATGATCGATTGAAACACCGGCGGTAAACGATCGAACAAAAATGTCCGGCATTTGATTGGTTGCAATATCCTTTATATTTTTTATAACTACCGAATGCCCTTCTTCGCCGACTAAATCCTGATTAATATTTATTATAAGAGTTATTCCGTCATCCTGTAGATCGTAATCGATATCCAGCTCGGTTGTATATTGCTTAAGCTTAACATTGTAATCATTAATGGTTTCTACATCAACTTTTTCAGAGAAAGAAAGTGTGATTTTATTAAGCAGAGTGGAGACATCTTCAGCCCCCTCAGCAATTGAAACTGCTACAACCTCTGGTGGTTTCATATCTTCAATTAAGCAACGGGCACTACATCCATCCCGATTAATAAAATTACCATCATCACATTCTTCTCCCTGATCTTCGTTCAAGCCACTGTCTCCACAATAGCTGTCATATGCGTGGCCGATTGAAGCAAATGAGATGCTTGTGATGAGGAATAATGTTAATAATTTTGCTATGTTTTTTGTCATATTTTGATAAGTGCTTAAGTGCTCAAGTGTTAAGTGCTCAAGTGTTAAATGTTAATTCCTTTAGGCTCGACTATCGTAAGATTCTGTATCGGTATTAATCACGACTTTATCACCCTCTTTAATAAATAAAGGAACTGTGATTACGGCTCCTGTTTCAACTGTTGCCTGCTTGCTTCCTCCTGAAACTGTGTCACCTTTAACACCAGGTGTTGTTTCAGTTATCTCAAGGGTAATTTTGATTGGTGCTTGTACGCTTATAGGTATTCCTTCATAAAAAGTTACATGCACTTCTTCATCATCTTTTAAAAACTTAAGAGTGCTCTCTATGTCATTTATTTTAAGTGTAAATTGCTCAAAGGATTCATTGTCCATAAAATGTGCTTCTTCAGCATCCTTGTATAAGTATTGGCATTTCTTTCTTTCTATTTCGGCAAATTCAAAAGATTCACCTGCCAAAAAAGTTTTATCAAGAGAATTACCTGTTATCAAATTCTTTAACTTTGTTCTCATTACAGGTTTTCCTGCATCTTTTCGCATAAATGAATTGCTGACTATCAAAAATGGGTCTCCTTTTACCTTTACTATTGAACCTACTTTTAAGTCTGTCAGATTTCCCATGTAACTGTTGATTATTTTTTTTATTGCGTGAGGATTATACCATTTTTGAAAGGACTAAGAAATAAGGACTAAGAACTAAGCTGTTTTCTGTTCATTGTTGAATTTTGAATCTTGACTTCTGAAAATTTGGTAGTTTGAAAAAAATGATGTATTATGCCGTCTTGTTGTTTTTGATAATTTAGATAAATTATTCATATGCCTCCAAATCTTAATGCTGTAGATTTATATAATCCGTTATCTATCTCAGAGAAACCTATTCATAGAGGTGACTGTTTAGATGGACAACGACCTTGTCCTTACGTTTCCTGTAAGTATAATTTATATCTTGATATAAATTCAGATACTGGGAGTATTAAGTTTAATTTTCCTGATTTGGATGTCCATGAGTTGTCTGAAACATGCGCTTTAGATATTGCTGACAGAGGTGGGGAAACGTTAGAGATGGTAGGAGATGCAATAAATTTAACTAGAGAGAGAATAAGGCAGATTGTAATTGCATGTTTAAAGAAAATGAGAATAAAACTTGATTTATCCGATTGTGATTGTGACGAGATTTGTAGGGGAAAAACTACTGATGGTATAATTGACTATATTCTTCATGCAAGAATGCCATCTGGGTAAATTAAGGCAGTAATTAACACTTGAAAACATTATTTAACTCGTATATCTTTAGTACGGTTTTTTTTATTGTCTTTAAAATATGGGCCTGTAGCTCAGCGGTTAGAGCAGTCGACTCATAATCGATTGGTCGTTGGTTCAATTCCAACCAGGCCCACCATCAAACAGATTGGTCGTCCCGCTCAGCGGGACCAGGCCCACCACCTATTTTGCTTACGTGTTGAACAGTGGTATTTTATTGTATATAGACCATTTTTGTGGTATAATATGATGATAATTATAAATATATTATGGTTTTAATCTCGGCAGCAGAAAAATCAGGCAAGAAATCACCATTACCTCTAGATGCTTTGAAGGCTAAAGTTGGCCCAAAGAATAAGGGTAGTAAGATTGTAGAGTTAGTTGAAAAGCGCTTTGGTCCAATGGCGGGCTTAGGTGCATCTTGGTTTATGGATTATTTGGGATTTGGAAAGCCAGAAGATAAGGGGAAGAAAGAGAAGGTCGAAAAAAAGGATAGTAAAAAGAAATCCAGGGGTGCGTTGGCAAAACTAAAAGATAGTGTAACCGGCAAGAAAAAAGAAAAAAAAGAAAAGGATGAGCATAAAGTTGAAGAAAAGGATGCTAAGAAGTCAGAAATTGATGAAAAATTGGCAGTTCAGTCAGAAAAAATGACGGTTACAGAAGATATTGAGCTGACTAGGCAAATTGAGGCTATGACCGCAAATCAAAGAGTGATGTTTGGAATAATGCTTGCGAGAGATAAATTTAAAACTGGCGCACAGCATTGCTGGGACTGGATGGATAAAATATATACTAGTGTTGGATGTGGAAGAAAAGTTGTATACAGAAACCTTCATTACGAAGGCAGTGATTGCAGAGTCGCTCCGCATGCAATTATTCAAAATAACAAGGTGAAGCTGCCAGATGGCAGACTAATATCCCTTGAACCAGGAGATCATATCTCTATTAATAATCGAAATAAATCAGATACGGGGAATAAACGTAAAGAGGGAAATCAAGGCGGAGGTAATCATAGTGTGACATTTGTAGGAATGACAGGAGAGGGGATTGCAAAAGTAGTTGGGTACGATGCTAAAGGAAACAAGTCATCAGCATATTCTGTAGATCTAAATAAACAGCCCATTGTTCATATCTCAAAACCCACAATCAAAAAACCTGTAAATCTTGCGATGCTCGATTTTCATTTAAGGAGTGAGCCCGCAAAAATCAAAGGTAAAATGCCGGAACGAATAGTATAAATTATTTCTCTTCCTCAACTGTAACAGCGATATTAGTTTTAACTCCTTCGGCAAGCTCAAGAGTTACTTTGTGTTCACCAATAGTCTTAATAGACTCTTTCATTTTTACCATATTCTTTTCAATCTCAACTTTGTGAGCTTTCTTCAATGATTCAACGATATCTTTTTCTGCAATAGAGCCGTATAGTTTTTCACCTTTTGCTTTCATTGAAAATACAAGTCTTATATCTTTAAGATTTTTAGCAGTCTCCTTTGCATTTGCAATAACTTCTTCAAGTTTTTTGAGTCTGTCAGCATAAGCTTGTTCAGCTTTTTTTAATAGAGCAGGTGTAGCTGGTTCAGCTAGCTTCTGAGGAAATAAGAAGTTACGAGCGTATCCGGTTTTTACTGTAACAGCTTCCCATTCTTGTCCTAAATTCGGAACGTGTTTTTTTAGAATTACTTTCATTGTTTTTAAATTATAGATTAAGTGATAGTTGTTTTTTTTGCGTTATCCCACTTAGTGGGGTCAACGCAGGCGAGGATTATAATCCTCGCTTTCAGAATTGTTTAATTATCCACGATAAGAAGGTTAGTGGTGTAGTTCCTTCTTTTAGCTTTCTATCTACTTTGGCATACCAGTTTTCAACTGCTGCGAATCTGTCACTTGTGGTTGCCAGGTTTTCAAATGAGGCGTTTTGGACTTTGTCGGAAAGTGCGTAGTAGTAAGTCGGGCTGTAAAGGAATACTGCCGGAGCCTCCTGACTGATAATTGACTGAATGTCACTAAGAGTCTGCTTGCGCTTGTCTCCTTCACTTTCGTAGCGTGCTTTTTCGAGCAAGCTATCAACCACAAAATTTTTGAATTGGGAAAGATTGAATCCGCCTTCCTTTGCCTGACTGCTGTGCCAGTAAGGATAAGCGTCGAGATTATACCCTAAGTTCTGACCAAAAATCAACAGGTCATATTCTCGTTTATTTAGTCTGCTCTGGAATTCACCATTTTCAAGTATTTCAATATTAATATCAACTCCGATTTTCTTCCATTGTTCTTTGATAATTTCAGCTTCTTTACCGTATGCCTCAGGGGTTTTACTTGTAATCAGATTAAGAACAAGGGCTTCACCGTCTTTATTTATTCTTATTGGAATATCCGGAGATGCCGCATTTTCAGCTTCCAATTCCTCTTTTTCCTTGTCAGAAAAAGTCTGCTTGGTTCCGTATGTGATTGTTATTGCATCGATTTCCTTTTTTTCTTCATTGAAATCAATTACATATACTCGGTATATATTTCTTCCCGGTTTTAGATTGTCAAATCCTACACTTGCAACATAACTCCATCCCGGATCGCCAGGTACGAATTTTTTAAGTTCGTAGTCATCAATAATTACCGCTTTTGTATTTTTTGGGATAGTTCCGGTTATCGTTACTCTATCCTGAGTAGTTTGCCAGTCTTTTCCTTCATTTGGACTGTTGATATAAGTTACTTCAGATGTGTCGTTTGGGTCTTTATCGGGTTTTAGTACTGTGTCTGATTCGTCGTCTTCTTCCTCCGTATTGGACGCCCCGCTAAGCGGGGTCCCTACGTCGTCTGCCTCCTCACATTCCCCATCACCTTCATCACATTCAACTATTTCTTCTTCAGGCTCAGGGATTTTCCACTGGGTATCGAATAATGCGCCGTTTGCCTTTTTAACACTGAATTGGTTCATCCAGTTTTCCTGATCGATTTCAAGAAGGGGAGTGTCGATAGTTTTTCTTTGACCGATTTCTTTTATCAGACTTTCTTTATTCGTACCTAATTGTAGAGCAAGTCTAACCATACTGGCTTTCAGCTTGTCAGATTCACTATTCATAAAAATTGCTACATATTGCGGTAATTCATATCTTTCAAGTGATAATCCTTTTGAAAGTACCTTTTCAGTATTTTCTGCAGGAACATTTCTTATCCCATCAAGTTCACCGATTTTTTTCTGAAGATCTTTAAAATCGGAGAACAATTTGAGGATTATGTTGTCTATATGAGGGGGTTCATCGTAGTAATCTTCAAATGCTTCAAGGCTTATCTCAATGTGATCGTCAAATATATTCTGTGCTACAAATGTATATCTTCCGGAACCTATCGGCATAAAATTAAATGGAGCTGATTCCAGATATTCAATCGATTCGTTTTCCAGAATATGCTTAGGAAGAAGTCCGGTCATTGTTTTTACAAGAAAGAATGAGTCAGGCTTTTCCAGTAAGAATTGGACTGTTCTTTCATCGATTTTTACAATTTTAATACCGCTATAATCATTATAATTTTGAATGGCACCGCTGAATTCAGGATTCTTTATTATTTCATTATATGTAAAAAGTACATCTTCTGAAGTAACCGGCTCGCCGTCATGCCATTTAACATTTTCTTTCAACACAAACGTGTATTCCTTTCCATTTGATGAAACTTTGTAATTAGCGAGGTCTCCAACAATATCAGGAGTTTTTGGGTCGTATTTTGTTAGTCCTGAGAAGACTAATTGGGTAATATCGTGCGTTACTGTTCCCTGATTAACAAATAGGGGATTAATTACTCCAACCTTTCCTACTGCTCCCTCAATATATATTCCACCATTAACGGGCGATATTGATGA
>JAUXDO010000040.1 GCA_030618315.1 Candidatus Peregrinibacteria bacterium
ACGAGCAAAGCTACAAATAATAACACATTACGGATTTAAATGATTTCACTGACACTGATTACACTGATTACGTTGATTACGTTGATTTGTTATTTGGTAATAACAATTTAATTATTCACAAACATTAAGAACGCCCCCAAGGGGGACGTGAATCAGTGAAATTCAGCAAAATCATAATAATCAGTGTCAATGAAATCAGCAGAATCAGCGCGAATCAACGGTTCAGACAATTAAGATAGGCAAAAATCCCATACAAAAAATTATTAAACGGAGTTTGGTTGCATCAAAACCTATATTCAAGTAAAATTCCCACGATGCTCAGGTGGTGAAATTGGTAGACACGCTAGCTTGAGGGGCTAGTGGCCGTATTTATGGCCGTGGAGGTTCAAGTCCTCTCCTGAGCACCATTTTTGCGCTATTCCCCCTCATCTTCCAACATCGAAAGCACATCGCTAACCGGTATAGCAAAACCGATTCCCTGTGCACCGGTTGCCACTGCGGTATTTATTCCGATTACTTCGCCATTTAAATTTACCAAAGGACCTCCGCTGTTTCCTAAATTCATTGCTGCATCGGTCTGAATCAGATTTAAAAGGTCTTTTACACTTTCAGATGATTCAGCAGAAATTGTGCGGCCGACTGCACTGACAACACCGGTTGTTACAGTGTTTTCGTATTGTGCAAGTGCATTGCCTATCGCAATGACTCTTTGTCCGATCTGAATTTTTTCTGAATCACCAAATTTAACCACTGGAAGACCATCAATACTTTCATCGTCGTCAGATATTAATTGAAGTACTGCAATATCACTAAATGAGCTTATTATCACAACCTCGGCATCATATTCAGTTTTATCGTTTAATATAACGGTATAACTCGCGCTGTCGTCGTTTACAACGTGACTATTAGTAACAACAAGACCATCCGCAGTAATAATAAAACCGCTTCCGCCTCCGATTTGCATATTTTTGTATACATTTCCGGAAAAAACATGCTCTTTATATAATGGCAGGTTTTTAGTAGTTACAATGCTAACAACACTTGGACTGATTTCTTTGGCGGTCTCAATAATCTGGGAATCTTCAATATAAATTGATTTTTTTATTACCTGAACAGATTTTTCAGTTTGTCCTGAATCCTTATCAATATCAAGATATCTAACCATCAGACCACCACCAACGATTCCTCCAAAAAGAGCAACGACTAATAAAACGATATACGATATAAACGAAATTTTAATTTTTTCCATATTTTTAATTTAGAACATGGATGATTATAGAGAAAATTAGGCTCAAATCAAAATACAAAATAAAAAATACTAAATCAAATCAGAAATCACAAATCAAAAATCACAAATCTAAACGTCATCTTTAGCAAAAGATTTAATTGATTTTCGAACCGGTTTTGAAGAAATAATCCTAACGGCAGAAGTAGGTGTTAGCGGAAGATTGAATGAGTTTACAGATTTAAAACTCAATGGTAATAAAATACGAATATATATACCACTACCTTTTTTGGATATTTCCATTTTACCGCTAAAATCCTCTCTCAATAGACCGACTTCTTTAATTTGTTCATGTGAAAAATTGAAATTTTCACGAATTATAAGAATTTGCGCCTCGGTGTCCTTCTGGGTCAATTCAACATTAATACCGCCTCCCTCAGGCCTATCCGGATTCAAAGTAAGCTCAACTAATAAATAAAGTAAAATTCTCTCAAGACATTTTTGATTACTTTTTACTAAAGCTTTTACTATGGAGAATGAAGTAAAAATTTTAGCCCTGTCCTTAAAATTGTCTTTAATTATATCTATAACGTTTCTAAGAAGATGATTTATATTAAAGATCTTTTCATCCTGATATATCTGAACATCATTAAGTAGCTCATTAACGCGCTGTATATAATTTTTTATCTTTGGGATGCTTTTCATTTGTTCCATATCACATAGCGCCAATATGGATACTAAGGCATCGTTAATATCGTACATAGCATGTTCCAAAAAATTGGAATCCATTTCATTTTGCAGTTTTTCTACAAGAATTCTGTTCTTCTTAGCTATCTGTAATGTTGAGAATGGATTGATTACCATATTATAATTAAGCTATTGGTTATCACATTAACATTATATTAAGGAAAAAGGAAGTGATCGAAACCACCCCCTTCCTCCTAATAAAGTTGCCCTCCCGCGAATCAAGTGTCAATTTCTTTGATGTGTTTTGTCCGAAAAACTCCAGAATGATTGACAAATTAATTTTAAGCTAATTATACACAATTGTCAACAATAGTTCACAAAACCTTGATTATTGCTTAGATATAAGGTAAAATTAGGATGTTCTTACAAATTCACAACATATAATTATATAATAATATGCAAATTGAACAACTATTAAGGCAGCTCGAACTTGGAAGCAAGGAGTCAAAAGTTTATTTACAACTGATACAAACAGCAGGTCCACAACCAGCCAGCTCGATAGCACGCAAGCTTTCAATGAATCGTACAACAGTTTACAAAGTACTGTTAAAGCTAAGTAAAATCGGTCTGGTCGGTAAAACAATGAATCATGGGATTCAATGTTTTATGGCAGAAGATCCTGATAAACAAATACAACTGCTACTTGAAAAAAGAAGGAAAAATCTTGATAGAATTGAGAAGAAGCTGAAGGATATACTCCCAGAGATTCAGGGGATGATAAAAAGCGACACATTGATAATGCCTACAGTTAAATATTATGAAGGCGTTGAAGGTGTTAAGCACGTATATAAGGACTCATTAAAGGAAGGTGAAATAATTTATGCCTTTGAAAATGTTGCACATATGATACATGAGATAAAGGAATATATTTTTAAGGACTATATTCCAAAACGGGCAGAAAAGAACATATTTATTCAGGTAATAAGTCCTGAAAATAATGATCATATACATGTTCGCAAGGAAGATAATAAATACTGCAGGGAAACCAGATTTTTCGCAAAAGATGTTATTCCAATTGAAATAGAAATAAATATATACGGAAATAAAACCGCTTTCTTTTCATATAAGAAAGAGGAAATGTTTGCGATTATAGTCGAAAGTAAATCTGTTGCGAATTCAATGAAAAGTATCCATCAGTTTTGTTGGAGTATTGCTAAATAGAAAAATTAATCAACTTTTTTACAACCGATTTGAGGGAGTTTTTGACAAACGATTTGAAAGAAATTCGGAGTAACAGTTTTTCCGGTTACCATATTAAGAGACCTTCCCCTTCTCATATCATCGGTTACCTTAGTAATTGATTCACCAGGCTCTAAATTGTTGCCCCCCTTGTAGTCTCCGTATATTCCGGAAACATTAAATCCTACTTCATTCAGCATATCAACCATAACCTGAATATCTGTAAGTAACATTGTCAATATTGCATCGCCCTCTTGCTTTTGTATTTCACGATTAGCGTATTCATAACTCATCACTACTCTGCGCTCACCTGTTTTAGGTCTAAAATCAGAAGCCAATGGAATAGATACGACTTCAGTACTGTTATACATAGGATAACCAGGGTTTTCCATGATAGATGATGAGCTGGGTATAATAAAACCACTCATCTTACAGCTCTCAATTAAAGGAAGAACACGCTCCATGTTTCTCATATCCATAGAAAATGTTCCGCCAGAATTAAGAATTTTAAATATATTATGAAGCACAATTTTCTGAGATTCCCTTGAAGGCAGGCATTCAATCTCATTACCCCAGCTAAATATTAAATCATAAGGCTTATCAATAAAATCCGGCAAATTATGCCAATCACGACTAGAAATATTCATTCTGTCTGATAACCCTTTTTTAAATAACCGCCTTTCTGATCGAGCGAGAAGCTTGGGATCAATTTCATTTCCATCAACCCTTTCCATATTTGGATACTTTTCAGAAAGATATGCACCTTCTATATTTTCACCCAAACCAATTATAAAAGTATCAGGCAGTTTTCCAATTTTAGAATGCTGTCTTTCGATTAATCTATCAACAAAAGGAGCCTGAGGTCTTAAGCGAAGATCTGGTCTGCCTACAACAAGATTCCATCTGCCACCAAGCCTTCCTCCTGTTTTGATGTCATCCAGCCATGTATTCACAAAATCTGGATTTTCAAATTCAACAGATAATGGCGGAGGAATTGAAACAATTGCAGGCCTAGTTTCGATTAACGAATCAAATGTATTACTATCTTCAGAATCCTTTAAATTAAAAACATCTTCAAAGCTTGATCTTACATCCTCCCGTATGCCACCATGCTTATCAGAAAAAACATCAGTAAGACCGCTTCCTGATGCAGGATCAAGTTCTGGCATTATTCTAAGAGCCTCATCTCTTTTTGCTGAGTAAAGTACGACTTTAATCCTTGATTTTATTTGCTTCTCAAGTTCTCTTACCTCTCTTAAAAAATCAACAACACCAATGTCTTTATGTTTATAAACATCTGTGAGGAGTAAGATAAAATCTTTATTTTCAAAACCGATTTCCTCTAATACCTCAAATCTGTTTGGAGTTTTGAGAACATCAATAAATTCCCTTAAATGATATCTTGAAGCTACGTCTTCAACCAAATCGTGCATTTCATCTCTGCGATAGCTCCTATCATCAACTATAACAACAAGCTTATTGGTTTCATATTCAATAATTTCCGGCTGTTTATCATCAGTATATACCGTCGGAGGAATTGAACTTCTTCGTTCTATTCTTCTATCGTCAGTCGGAGAATGAGATTCTCCAGCCCCTGAAGATACGACGCTACCGGGGATAAGACTAAAATCCAGAGAAATCTGTTTAGAATCAGGGTCATCCTCTCTCTTTAAAAAAAGATCAATTGCAGAAGGTAATATTTGATTGGCATTAATCTTTTGAATAAATGGCACACCAGGAGGTAGATCGTATTCAACATTGTCATCTCCTGAGCATATCACCACAAAAGCCTTATCACCTGCTTCTTCGATAAAATCACTTACACTGATATCTCCTGGCATGTAGTAATCTAATACAGCCAGCACATCCCCCCTGGTACTTCTAATAAAATCCAACGCCTCTCTTCTGTCTTTGAAAACTAATACTTGCTCATCTGTAACGCCAAATGTATTCTCTGTAATCTTTTGGATTCCATAAGAAAAAACTTCATTGTCATCAACGATTACAACCTTTTTAAAAATGGCTTTTGGCTTTTCGTCCTCATTATGAGGCCTATTTGAATCCGAACAGCCTTCTCCATCACCATGCTTTTTGTCGGGATCTTTATCCATTTTAGAGAGAATTGATATAAGGACGTATATTTAACCAAATTTATCCACATATGTCAATACTTTTTTGCTATAAAATCTATAAGTACTAAGGGGTAATGTACCAAATGTTAAATGCTAAATGATAAATGTTAAATGATAAATGTTAAATATTAGGCATTTCATTCAACGACTTTCCATCTAATCTCCTTTTCAAGATGCCCGGATAATGTAAAACCAGCCGCTTTAGTGTGACCGCCTCCACCATAATTACCCGCTATTTCAGCGACATCAACCTCATCTCTAAGAGTTCGAAGAGAGCCCTTGACCTTACCATCTCTTTCGGTAAGAATCACGCTATAAGTCGCATTGGGGACAGAATTAACGTAATCCACAGCACCTGTCATTTCCGAATAATCAGCACCTGTGTCCTCAAAATCCTTTTTAGTTACAATCGACATAGATACACCTTCGTCAGTCTGATAGGTGTTTTTCATAACCCTTCCCCATAAACGCATAGTGGATATTTTAGTCGTATTAAAGATTTCTTTAGAAATCCCTCTTAAATTCGCCCCCTTAGCAAGCAATCTGGCAGCTATTATCATTGTTTCAGAATCGGTATTCGAGTGCATAAAACTACCTGTATCAGTATAAATTCCTGTAAGCAGATTCGTAGCAGCATGGCGATCTAGGGGTAAATCTAAAGCAGTAATAAGTTCATAAAGGATTGCGGTTGTAGAAGCGGCATTAGTTACAACAATATTATATCTTCCATAAAAATTATTAGATGGATGATGATCAATATTCACTACTTCAAGCGTTTTATCAAAAAGCTCAGGATGACTTTCGTTTAAACCTGTCAAATGAGTGGCACCGGCATCTAAAATAAATATCGCATCGTAGTTAAGGTGGGTAATTTCGGTTTTAACAACCTCAATATTCGGCATAAACGAAAAATCCGGAGGAGGCGAATCAAAACAAATAACTTCCGGGCTCTTGCTCATATTTTTAAAGATCTGATACATAGCCAAAGCAGACCCCATAGTATCTCCATCGGGAGATTTATGTGGAATAATTAATATTTGATTTGATTTCTCAATCAATTGCCCGATTTTAGCAATTTCATTTTGATCTAACATCATTTTATTTTTATTTGGAGGTGCTTTTTAAATGATAAATTTATATGTTTTTAAGAGTTAATGATATTAAATTAATTAGTGATTATCAACGATTTGAAGTAGTGTGTTTTGCACATTTGTTATCCAATCAATTAAATAGCTTTTACCAATTGACCTCCGATTAATTAAGTCTATTGGAAGTCAATTGGAAAAAATGGTAACGTTATGTTGTTATGAATCAAATCAAAATAATCTTCGCAGGAACAGCAGAAATTGCATCATCACTACTTCATTCGCTTGCAAAAGATGACAGATTTGATGTGTGCCTTGTTGTAACTCAAGTGGATAAACCAGCTGGAAGAAAAATGGAGCTATCCCCTTCCCCTGTTAAAATAATTGCCGAGGAATTAAATCTTAAAATTTATCAGCCACAAGATATAAACTCATCCGAAAGCATTAATTTAATAAAAGGAAATAATCCGACAGCTATACTAGTTATGGCATACGGTCAGATTTTCAGCAAAGAGGTTTTAATTATCGCAAAAAACGGATGCATAAATGTTCATGCTTCGATTCTACCAAAATATAGAGGAGCCTCACCTATTCAATGTGCTATTGGAAATCTAGAAAAAGAAACCGGTATAAGTTTAATGAGAATGGATGAAAAAATGGACGAAGGAGATGTATATAGCCAGTTTTCAATACCAATTGAAGCTGATGACAATTCAGTAACTCTTGAAACAAAACTCGCCCATCTTACTTCTCAGAGAATCCCCGATGCACTTTATGTAGCTTTAAACGGTAACACAAAGCCAATTCCTCAGGACGACTCAAGATCTACTTACTGTCATAAAATCACCAAAACAGACGGTCTGATTGACTGGAATGAGGATGCTAAACAAATTGAAGCAAGAATCAGGGCTTTTACAGGTTGGCCTGGTACATATACATTTTTTAACGGAAAAAGTCTAAAAATCATTGAAGGCAGATATCAGGAAATGGAAAGTAAAAATGAGCCTGGAACTGTATTTAAAGCCGATAGTTCGGTAGCAATAACATCAAAAAATGGAGTGATTCTGCCAACTCACGTACAAATGGAAGGAAAAAAGGTTCAAAACATTAATGATTTCATCAACGGAAATCCTGATTTTATCAACTCCAAATTAACCGCTACCCCTTAACATTTCTCCCTTTTTACGGTATAATGATAAAGAAATCAGAAATGAAAAATGATAAATGTTAAATAATAAATAATAAATAAAAATATGTCCCCTTTTGAAAGATTTACGCCAAACGCAAAACAAGCCCTAAGCATTGCTGAGGAGGAATCCCGCAAGCATGGTTTGCCATACATTGGCAGTGAGCATCTATTAATCGGCCTTTTAAGCAATCCAAGGTCACTTGCTTTCTCTATACTTACAGGAGCTGGAGTATCACTTGAAAATGTTCGGATGATTCTGAACTCAGCTGCAAATCAGGAACCTGAGGCAAAGAATGTCCAGCATGGACTGTCTTCTTATCTGACATCGATTATTGAACAATCTGTAAAAGTTGCTCATAAATACAATCACCCATTTATCGGAACCGAGCATCTTCTTTATTCAATGGTCTCTCAGGGGAAATGTGCGGCAACTGTTATTCTGGAAAATATGGAGGTTAATCCAGACGACTTTCAAACTCAAATAGAAGAAATGTTTGATCAAATGGCAAATGCACGAAATAAAGATAGTCAGCAAATCAATACATCTCTTGATAAATTTCTTCAGGGTCTGCAAGGTGTAATATTTGCACCGGGGGAAGACACTGACTATGGCGATGCATTTAAACATAAAGGAGGAATGCCTCCGGGAATGCCACAAGGGATGCCAGGAATGACTGGTGCACCGGGTATGGCACCCATGAAGGGGCAAAAAGGGAAGAAAAGCAAAACTCCCGCATTGGATTTTTTCACCACAAATCTAAATGAAAAATACAGAAAAGGTGAATTGGATCCGATTATAGGAAGAGAAGAAGAAATTGAGCGGATGATTCATATTCTTAATCGTAAGACCAAAAATAATCCTGTGATTATTGGTGAATCCGGTGTAGGTAAAACAGCTATTGTTGAAGGACTAGCCCAGGAAATCGTTAAAGAAAAGGTGCCAGACTCATTAGCCAGTAAAAAGATTTTGTCACTTTCCTTAAGTGACGTCATTGCAGGAACAAAATATAGAGGTGAATTTGAAGAGAGGATGAAAAATATTATTGATGAAGCGGCAAAGGTTGAGAATGAGATCATTCTATTTATCGATGAAATCCATACACTGACAGGAACCGGTTCTGCAGAAGGAAGTATGGACGCTGCAAATCTGCTTAAACCGGCTCTGTCACGCGGACATTTGCAGATAATCGGTGCAACAACAACAGATGAATACCGTAAGAATATTGAAAAAGACAAAGCTCTTGAAAGACGCTTTCAATCAATCATGGCCGAGGAACCAAGCAATGATGATTGTATTACAATTCTAAAAGGATTAAGACCTACGTATGAAAAATTCCACAATCTAAAAATTTCAGACGAAGCGATTAATGCCGCAGTTCTTCTTTCAAAAAGATACTTAACTGAAAGATTTTTACCGGATAAGGCTATTGATTTAATCGATGAAGCTTCAGCATTAAAAGGCTCACGTTCAAAGGGTACTTCACCGAAAATTCAGGAGAAAAAAGAAGAAATCAATAAAATCGAAAAACAAATTGAAAAGCATGTAATGAATCAGGAGTATGAAAAAGCTTCAACATTCAAAGAAAAAAAGGAAGTGATGCTAAAGGAAATCGATGATATAAAAATTTCCAGTCAAAAGAAAATCAAACAAGATAAAATAGATGAAAATGATATCGCAAAAGTAATAGGTAAAATGACAGGAATCCCTGTTACAAAAATTGTTAAAGATGAAGGTAAAAAACTTGCACATCTTGAGGATGTAATTCAGAAATTCATCATCGGACAGACTGAAGCAGTTCATGAAATATCAAAATCCATCAGAAGGTCCCGCGTTGGAATAGCCTCCCCTAACCGCCCAATCGGTTCATTTATATTCCTTGGGCCTACAGGTGTTGGTAAAACGGAACTTGTCAAAACAATAGCACGTGAAGTCTATAACAATCCGGATGCACTCATTAAAATTGATATGAGTGAATTTATGGAAAAACACAATGTATCAAGACTTGTTGGTGCTTCAGCCGGTTATGTAGGCTACGAAGAAGGAGGACAGCTAACTGAAATGGTTCGCAGAAAACCTTATTCTGTAGTGTTATTTGATGAAATTGAAAAAGCTCATCCTGAATTCTTCAATATTCTGCTACAAGTATTGGAAGA
>JAUXDO010000052.1 GCA_030618315.1 Candidatus Peregrinibacteria bacterium
TTCAATCCATCACATACAACCATTTGAACCTTCCCAAGGAAATTACGTTCTCAAGTGGCGATAAAATCAATTATCTTTACGATGCTGCAGGTATTAAGCTAAACATGACAGTAACTGAAAATAACAACACTACCAGAAATACTGAATACGTTGGAAAATTTGTGTATGACCTAAGCAATGATACCCTTTTGGAATACTTGGTTACGCCCGAAGGCAGGATGTCAGCTTCTAACGGGGATATTAGAAACAGCAAACATGAATTCTACCTGACCGATCACCTGGGAAATACCAGAGCTGTAATCCAGCAGCACCCGGTTGTCTTTACATCTGCTGAACTCCTTCAGGAAAGCCATTATTATCCGTTTGGACAAGAGTTTGTGGGGCTGGATGCTACAGCCGGTTCCAACAACTACAAGTATAATGGGAAAGAATTACAGGAAGACCTTAAACTGCAGTGGTATGATTATGGGGCGAGGTTTTATGATGGACAAATTGGGAGATGGCATACTGTTGACCCGCTCGCAAGCAAATATCCTGGGTGGTCTCCTTACGCTTTTACAATGAACAATCCTATCAACCTGATAGACCCCGATGGAAGAGAGCCTATTAAACCTTATGCAGGTACTGTAGGTGGCTTTATGAAATTTTTCACTGGTCTGAGTACAGGTATTGGAACATCTACGGGCAATGCCGCGCATACTGCAATGTTACGAATGGGGGGAGTAAACTGGAGTGCAAAAGGTCCACGACCGGCAAACACTGCCCCTTTTAATTCTTCAGCAGGCAATCGATATATTTACACAGAAAAAGGTGGATGGGTGGACATGTCTCATTTCATGTTTTATGCAGGTCGAGCATATAAATTTAAGCAGGAGAAAATGCAAGCTCAAGAAATGGTACAGAGCAAAGGTTTTGGGATGATGAAGCCAGAAGACCAATTGCATTGGCTACAAAAAGCTGGACTGGACCCCGTTGGCGAAGCTGTACAAGAAGGGTATATGCAAGAAAGGCTTGATAAATTCGGTCCAACATATAGTGCATATAGCTATGAAGATTTGCCAAGCGATAAATATGGTGCTGATTTTTCAACAAATTATTTTGACCCAAAAAGTAATTTGACATTTGGAGAACAATTACAGAGTTATCTCAATGATGTTTTAAAGGCAACAAATCCGGAAAATGCTCCGAACTACAAAAGTCTACCAGAAGAATATCCTAAAAAAGGAGAATCTCCAAGTGTTCAAAATCGTACAACAGACCCGCTTTATGCCAAATAAAAAAAATAGAGAGATGAAAAGGATTTTAATAATTTGCTTGACTATTTTATTATTTGGAAGTTTTACAGGGTGTGGAGACTCAGAAAAAGAACTAAAAACACAAGGGAATGAGCTTGTTAAAAAAGTGGAAGAGTATAAGAAAAATACAGGTAAATTACCATCTGGATTAAAAGATATGGGACTTGAAGAATCTATGGAAGGTCCTTTGTTTTATGAAAGAAAAGATAGTGTTAACTACATGATTTGGTTTGGGACTACCCTTGGTGAGTCCATGATATATTACTCGGATACAAAAGAATGGGACTATCGCTTGCGTGGCATGGGAGATAAAAAGCCAACTAAAAAATAATTTGAAAGCCTCGGCATTGTCCGGGGCATTTTTTATGCCTAAAAATTAGCCTTCCCGTCCAACAAATCCTTCATGCGTTTTTTGGTCAGCATAGAATTAATAATCTTGATAAGGGCGTTTTTTTCTTCCTCGTCCAGTTGGTTAATGAGCATCAACTGTTCGTTTAACTCGTGGTTTTCCAACTCCACAACACTGTTTTCATTATCGTTCAAAAGGTTGTCGGCACTAACGGCAAACACCTTCATCAAGCGTTGCACAATATCGATAGAAGGCAGTAAATGCCCCCCTGGCGTAAGTCTTCCTGCAAAGGCCCGTGCGGGAGCGAGACTCGTGCCTGACATATTGATAATTTGCATTTTAAATAAATTGAAATAGATAATTTTCGTTTTAAATGTAGACCAATGCTTATGTCTTTTTTTGTCCATAGCAAAGAAAAATATATTGAGCAAACTCAACAGTTGTCCTGAAAGCCGAATTATTAAGAACAGTAAAATAGAGTGCTACCCGTTTTTTTAAAGTATGATTACTACCCTTTTACATAGTGTCAATACTACCCTTTTACTACCTTCCATTTTGTAATTTCTTAAACTATACTTGCATTTCCAATAATTTAGCCTGATTCATCAGGATAAAAATATAATCATCACAAAAACAAAAAACATGGCAAGAAGAGCATTTTATAGTTTTGAATACAAGCCTGATAACTGGAGAGCATCACAGGTAAGAAATATGGGAGTAGTTGATGGCAACAAACCTGCCACAGACAATGACTGGGAAAAGGTAATAAAAGGAGGTGATAAGGCCATCAAAAAGTGGATTGATGGACAACTCAGCGGTCGATCATGTACTATAGTTCTGATCGGAAAAAGTACAGCCGGACGGAAATGGATTAAGTATGAAATAGAGGAATCCTGGAACAACGGGAAAGGAGTTTTGGGAATTTATGTTCATAATCTGTTAAATGCGAAAAGTGAGAAAACAGATAAAGGACGAAATCCATTTGAAGATTTTACTGTGGGGGCAGAAAAGAAAAAGTTATCAAGCATTGTAAAAGCATACAATCCACCTTATTCCGGGAGTCAGAATGTATATAATTATATTAAAGAGAATTTAGCAGACTGGATTGAGAAAGCGATTGAAATCCGGGATAATTATTAAAGGATTCTCTAATGAATAGATACGGAGAGGAATCACAGGCGGTACAGTCTCATTTGTCCATATTACAAAACGTGATTCAAAGGATGGCAGCAAACAGCTCGGCTTCAAAAGCCTGGTGCATAACCCTGGTTTCTGCCATCCTGGTTATTGTTGCTGATAAACTAAAACCGGATTATGCACTCATTGCTTTGATTCCAACGGTTTTGTTTCTCGTACTGGACGCCTACTACCTGGGGTTGGAATTGGGATTCAGGAATTCATATAATTCATTTATTGAAAAATTGCATAACAATAGAGTTGAACAATCAGACCTCTACGCAGTAAAGCCTACCGGTAAAAAGATATTGCTATTTTTAAAGTCCCTCCTATCATTTTCAGTTTGGCCCTTTTACGGAACACTTTTTTTTATGATCTATTTGTCGAAATGCTTTCTCCTATAGCTAATTATTAACATTCAACCCTGCATTAAAACTAAACCCATTAACCAGCATGGGTTTCTTTACCACTGCTTCTTTTACTATAGATTCGATATCTTTTCTTGGTGATGTTGGAGGTTTACTCTTCAGCAAGTTTTGATTGTATAGCTTTTTCACGTACTTTGGATTCTCAAAATTCTGTATGTAGCCAAAATATAGATTTCGTTGGAAGAGGGAAAGAACTTCTTTCTTGAGAATTCCCTTTTGCCTGGTAACATTATCCAATTTCGAAATTACCTCCAATTGTTCTTTTCTAACTGCCAGTATTTCTTCTTTTAGCCTGCTAAATTCCTCAATAATGCCAATCCCAATTTTGCTTTCATGGGCGATGAGGTTTATTTCAAACCGTTTCAGTAATACAGGTAACTTCTCTTTTGTCATTCCTGATACTTCGGCCAGGCCCTTTGGAAAGAATTGGTGATAGACTTCGGTGTTTTTGTGAAATACATACTTTAATAAGCCTTCTATACTACTCACCATGGTCCTGAAATCAGCTATCAGTTGATCAACTTCCCTGGTTTTAACGACTTTACTTTCTTTAAGGGATTTACAACGTATAACCACTTTTTCGAATGTATCTACCTTATTTTCTGTCGCCTGTATATACAATTCATTGCCAAACACAGTTGGGTTGTTTTTTAACCGCTTTATGTGGTCATGCAAAAATTTAATTATATTCTCTTCTTTACATTCATTTTCTGAAATAATGGACTCCAGGAGTCTTTCGAACTTAAACATTTTCAATTAATTTGGGGTTTGCCTTTCAGTTAACTTTCTCCTTCACATAAACGCACCTTGGCTGAATGCAAATAGGTACTCGTTTAATAACTGAAATCAAACTGATTTATAATAAAATGACTTCTTCATTTAAACAGAAGGCAAAGCAACAGTTTTAAATGAAGGAGTAACAGGTAGTAAAAAGGGAGTTTTGCTACTACACTTTTCCGTAGTTTACTAAAAGAGACGCATTAGCCAATAATCTTTCTTTTTTTGGCTTCTTCGATTACTTTATGTAATTTGTTGTATCCAAGTTTTTTATAGATTTTCTTGCAGTGGAAGTCCACACCGTCCAGAGATATATTCATTAAATCGGCAGTTTTTTTCCTTGTGTGACCACATGCAAGAAAAGTAAGCACCTCATGTTCCCTGGGTGTCAATAAAGAACCAGTCTTTTTTTCCGTCTCATCCATTTTATACAGAAAGGGAGGTACATTTTTACCAATTACACGTTCTCCATCATGGATGTCTTTAATGGCTTTGGTCAATTCATCATGCTCACAATATTT
Source organism: Candidatus Peregrinibacteria bacterium (assembly GCA_030618315.1). Lineage (GTDB taxonomy): Bacteria > Patescibacteriota > Gracilibacteria > UM-FILTER-43-11 > UM-FILTER-43-11 > JAFGCT01. Next base: position 4,547 of record JAUXDO010000052.1, read on the forward strand.
CATCATGATTGAATGGGCTCCATTTTTAAATGCCTTATAAAGCACATCAGGATCTGTTTCTCCTGTTAAAGCCATTATTTTAAGCTGCGGATAATGCTTTACTAATTCAAGGATGAAATCAATACCCGATTCATTTTTCAGCATTAAATCAAGAAGAATTACATCGAAATCATCGTTAAGTTTATTTCTTGTTTCTTCAAGAGTGAGTGCTGTAGCTGTCACCATAATCTTATCCCGATGTGGATCAAGGGATTTTTTTACACCCTCTATATAGTAAGGGTGATCGTCTACAATAATTACATTTATCATTTCTTGGTTTTATATATTTCTATCATTATTTCGGTTCCTCTTCCCGGCTCAGAATCGATTACCAGTTTACCGTTCATATGCTCTACCCTTTGTCTCAGACCTACCATTCCAAGTCCTTCCGTTATGTTTTCCTGATCAAAGCCAACACCATCATCTTCCGCACTCAAAACAATACTCTCATCATCAATCAATAACTGAATTAACAACTTGCTGGCATCGGCATGTTTAATTACGTTATTAACCAACTCAAGAACCAAGTAATAGATATTGAGCTCAAGTTTTTCTTCAAGCCTGTCATTCAGATTGCTTTTAAGAGATATATCAATCTCAGTAGCATGCCTGACGGTAAGGATAAGTTGTTCAATTGCTGCACGAAGTCCTTGCTTTTCTAATCTTGTGGGATACATTTTATGAGAAATCTCCCGTATACTTTTCACAATGTCATCAAGTTGAGCTGTCAAATCAGACTTTTCGACATCGCCTCTGAGCTTATTATCCAACGTAAGTTTAAAAGCACCTAACTGAGGGTTAATTCCATCATGAAGATCATGCGCAAGCCGCTTCCTTTCATTATCTTGCCCTTTAATCAATGCATTGGCAACATCAAGTTCTTTTGTTTTTTCGTTCACTTCCAACTTTCTCTTTCTCGCAACTGACTTCTGTCTGAAATACATCATGCCGATGAAAATAATGAGTAGAATACTTGCAACGGTGATTAGTATTGCAGTGATATTCGAAATATGACTTTCCTGTTCAAGAATTCTTTTTTCTTTTTGTTCCGTTTCAAATACCGTTGACAGGAACATAGATTGTTGAACTTTCTGAATTCTTTTATACTCATTCTTCAGTTTAACCGATTGCTTATAAAAGTTAAAGGATTGAATTGAGTCACCGATGGTTGCATAGTAGTCGCTATAAGAATCCAGGATAGATCCTTCAAGATCGATATTTTCAAGTTCGCGTGCAATATCCAGGGCTTTATCCAGGACGATTTTGGCGCTGTCGTAGTTCTGCTCTGCCAGGAGGAGGTAGGCGTAGTTGTTGTAAAGGTTACTTTGATAATAAGTAAATCCTCTATCATTTGAAATTTTAGCCGCTTTTAAATAATGCTCTTTACTTTCATCATAATTTCCCAATGATTTTGCAATGAGAGCATGTGTATTATTTAAAACTACAGATTTATAATCGTTTTCATTATTAACTAGCATTCGCTCTGCTAACTGCAAGTAATGGGATATAGAATCATAATTGGCAAAGGAATTTGCCAATAATATATAACAATCAAAAGCACCAAGAGAGTCCGAAAGAGATAGATTATTTATTGCACAATTCTTGGCATAATCAATCGATTTGCTATACTCACCTATATTGAAAAGGATAGATGCTAAATAATAATCTATTTCAATATTCAAGTATTTTTCGTTGTTATAATTAGATCTCTTGGCCTCAAAAAGATACTTTAATCCTTCAGAGTTTAACCCTACACTCGCATATACTAATCCCTTTAACATGAGATACCTAACCCTTAATTCATTATCATTAGAAAAATTTACTAGTGAATCTAAAGTGCCTAATTTACCATTGGCAATTACAAAGTGACCCGTATTTAGTAATGACTTTAGAATTAAAGAATGGATGTTAAACTGATTCTCTATGGAATTACTATTTATTGCAATGTCCAAGGCTTTTCCGGCAAAATAATTTACTGAGTCTACCTTAATATTGTGGAAGGATAATGCCTTTTCATAATACTCTTTGTACTCGGATTGTGCATGCAACAAAGTGAAGATTGAACTTCCAAATAATAAAATTTGAACAACAATTGTAATAATAATTGACTTCAAAGAAAATTGGTTTTGTTGGCAATAATGCCTATTAAATATATGACAAATAGTATTACCTACCCTTTTCAGTAGCTATCAAAACCACCTTTTTACTCCCTTCCGAAGCGCTTAATCATGGCCGTGTTTTGCAGCAAAAAAGCTATGAAAAAATTAACCGTAACAATTTCATTAACTGTAATCCTATCATTAAGTTGGATCAGCAACATCAATGCACTTACTCGAGAATATAAATATTTATCTCAGGTTAAAATTAATCAACAAACTGAATTAAATATTGTAACCCAGAATCTTAACTTATCGCAACTTGGGGAAGAGAGAAAGATTATAATAATCTCAAAAGATGAAAATTCAACAACGCAATCTTGGGCTGAAGTAGAAGTATTTTCAATAGATGGAAATGATATAATAGGACCATTTACAGTTTATGAAGGAACTCCAGAATTAATTGATATTGATGAACGAGAATGGGAAGTGAGAGTTTTAAACAAGTCATTGGGGAGCACAGTAAGCTGGAATATTGAGTAATAGTTAATTAATGATTGTTTTTACACGCAGGGAAATTTCCCTGCGTGTTTTTAACCTAGAAGAACTTTGAAACAAACTAAAAACTACAATGGAAAACAGATATTACGTTTCGGAAATTAAACACTATTCCGGTGCAAGACTCGTTCATAATGGTACTTGCAGATACCTACCCAAAAAAAGAAACCGGTTTTACCTGGGTGAACATAATTCCGGTAACGCAGCACTTCTGGATGCCAACAGGATATTTATTAAAGTACAGCTGTGTCCTTACTGCTGTATGGTATAGGAGCCTTCACTGCTTTTACAAATTAGCTAACAATAAAAGCCTGATCATTAAAAACTACCCTTTTGGGTAGGCAGTAGAACTACGGTTTTACTACCTGTTTTGTTGTTTATTGTTGAGGTACTTTTGGTTGAATTATTCTGGTTACCTCTAGGGTACCAGTCTTATTTTACGATGCTTTATTAAATATTGTTATAATAGCGTACAGATAAACAATAAATAAATGGTCTTAACTTTTTAGTAAGATTTACAATTAGAAAGTATCATACGATAGCACTAATATAAACATCACATCCGAAGAAGGAAAATAATTTTAATCATAAAAATATAAATCAATGGCAGCAAAAACATTTAACATCAATATTCAAGGTTATTGGAGAGATGCAAATAAATCAGGATTACCTAGTCATTCTGGAGTATATTTTGTATATGTATCGTCTTATGATCAGAAATCCGGTAAAGTTACACTTAATCGACTAATTTATATTGGCGAATCAGAAGATGTCAACGCCAGAGTACTGAATCATGAAAAAAATAATGAGTGGCTGAAATACATATCTTATGGAGAAGAACTTTGTTTTTCAACAGGACAAGTAGAATCCTTATATAGGATTAGAGTCGAGGCAGCATATATTTTCAATCATAAACCACCAGTAAACACTGAATATAAAAATTCTTTTCCATTTGACCTGACTACAATTATTTCAACTGGAGAAACAGCTTTATTAAATACAAACTTTACTGTATATCGTACATAAATGAGTAATAAGGAATATACCTTATTTATTGTAATATTTGTTTCAATAATTGCACTTTTAACTCCTT
>JAUXDO010000014.1 GCA_030618315.1 Candidatus Peregrinibacteria bacterium
GACCGATTAAATATATTAACCATGCATTAATTCTCAATTTCCTGTTGTTTTTTACCCCCTCAGCATTGGAGAGAAGAATTTTATTGAGAAGGTAACAAGAGCCACCCCATATTTGTAGCAAGATATCCATTTGAATTTTTGTTTGGAGGGCATTCTAGCATATTTTAAGTGAAAAGTCAATGGTCTATATCAAATCACTTTTAAATTGATTTTTTCCTCTCCGTAATCTAAACTTTTTTTGCTGTGCCGGAGTGGCGGAACTGGTAGACGCGCACGACTCAAAATCGTGTTCCCTCGGGAGTGAGAGTTCGAGTCTCTCCTCCGGCACCACATTTTTAATGACCAACAACATAAACAACATGCAGATGGAAATTAATCAGCTAAATGAAAAATGAAAAATAATAAATGTAAATCAGAAATCAGAAACCTTGCCTACCGGCAGGCAGGTCTGAAATCAGAAATGAACAAAGGTTTCATCACCGTAGGATTAGGACTGGCATTTGTTTTACTATTAAGTCTGCCATTCGCATCCAGCATAATCATTAAAGCCCAGACAGCTGATGCTATTTATGAGAATGTGGAAGATATTCCGCAAAAAGAACTAGCTCTTGTACTCGGTGCAGCAGCATATGGAGATAGGCTATCAGATGCTCTGCAGGATCGCGTAGACACCGCAATTGAGCTTTATGAAGCAGAAAAAGTGAGTATTTTGGTAATGAGCGGTGCAGAAAATGAAACAAAAGCGATGAGAAATTACGCTGTTAATCAGGGTATTAATAAAAATAACATTGTGGAGGATTCATCCGGATTAAACACTCTCGCATCAATAACAAATATAAGTGAATTAGATAGATCTGTAATTATCGTCACTCAAAAGTATCACCTACCACGAGCCCTTTTTATTGCCAGCCAAATGGATATCGATGCCGTTGGTATGATAGCTGATAAACGGGAATACGCTAAGATTTTTGAATTTAAACAAAGAGAATTAATAGCTACTACAAAGGCAATATTGGATATATTTGTGTTTGAGTAGATTAAAAGGGATTCCTCGACTCCGTAAACTTCGCTCGGAATGACGGCAATTCACTAGGAGGGAGGGCGGATTTTCTCGTAGAGAAAATCCGCCCTCCCTACCCCCTTGGCAACCGTCATTCCGACTAAGCGGAGCACATGGAGGAATCCCTTTTGGATTATTTGCACTTGGGAATAGAGTTCAGGTTTTTACACTTGACTTCTCTTATTTAATATGGTATAATTAAACTCTAAATAATTAATTTTTAACTTAAATAATAATATGGCTTCAAAAAGAGACCACAATTATAATGAAATTTCTGACATGGAAGGGGCTACAACTCCTGATATTGGTAGTTTAGCAAATTTGATTCCTACTAATTTAAAGGAGCAAATCGCAAGAAAAAATAAAACTGATACTCCTCAGAAACAGGAAGAGACAGTTGAGAATGTCAGAGGACATCTTAGACCTGTAACAGATATACCTGAGCCTAATCCTGATACAGGAGCCGGTGGGGATCAACCTGCTAAGGCAGTAGCTACAGTAGATGAACAAGCTCAGGAGCCCGCGAAAGAAACTGAAGAGTTATCTTTTGAAACAGCAATGGAAAGCGCAAAAACTGTTGATGATAAAAAATTATTGGAAGAAATGTCAAAACAATACTCTGGGAAAAAGCTAATTGTCCGAAAGCCTGTTCAGGGTGTTGGATGGGAAGCTCAGCCTAGAAAAGAAGATGAAGGACCACTTACAGTAGAGCAATCTCAGCAATTATGTAACGAACTAAATGCAAGTTTAAAAAGACTAACACCAGCAAAGCCCGAAGCAGAGCCCAGCTCAGTAGAAGAACTAGCTAGTTTGATAGCAGTTATTGAGGACATTGGTAATCCAGAAAAACTAAAAGCATTTGCAGAAAAATGTGCACAAACATCATCACCACTATTGCATGGCGGAGCAACCGAAAGAGGATTTTGGGTCAAACCAATAAAGGGATCTGAAATCAGTAAAAAATTAGTTGATGCTATTAATAAAAGGAGTTCTGAATTAGTAGTTGAAGGATTTTTAAATGACATTGAAGAAGCAACAGATTCACACCGATTAGAAACATTAGCTTTCAGCATGCATAAGCGTAAACTTATTACAAAGACACCTGCTGGACGAGACTGGAAAGTTGAAGCGATCGAAGGAGTTGAAGGAAGTAAAAAATTAGTAAAAGCAATCATCAAAAGGAGAGGTGAACTATTTACATTTAAAGATCAGATGGAAGCAATTGAAGGCAAGCAAAATGGACCAGAACTAGAAAAAACAGCTCAGAAACTTCATTATGCTGGATACGTTATTAAAACAGGAATAGGAAAAGCTTTTAAAGTTGTAGCTGGAAAAAAATACGGAGGCAAGGAACTTGCTGAAGCTATTATGGCAAAGAAAGGAACATTCATAGACCAAGGATTAAAAACTCCCATGGGAGAAATGTTAGCAGAACACATTGGTAAAAAATAATTACAAATTAAAAAACCCGCCTCGATGTACATCGGAGCGGGTTTTTTTGTACATAAAATTATAAATTCCTCTCCATGACCTCCTTTTGAATCATTTCAACAAACTTATCAACTTTCATTTCCTTTTGATCTTTGGTCTTATAATCACGAACTGTTACAGATTTTCCTTTCACTTCATTATCCCCCATCACAAGCATGTAAGGAATTCTCTGCTTCTCGGATTCGCGAATACGTTTACCAAGAGTTTCACTCGCATCAATAAATTCAACACGAATTCCAATGTCAAAAAATTTCTGCTTAAGATCCATTGCATATTTCTCATGAACATCCGCAACAGGAATAAGTACCACCTGCACAGGGGCTAGCCATGATGGAAAAGCGCCCGCAAAGTGTTCGGTTAATATTCCGATAAATCTTTCAATGGAGCCAAGCACTGTTCGGTGAATCATAACAGGACGTTCTTTTTCACCTTTTTCATTTATATATTCCATTTCAAAACGTTCAGGCATGGAAAAGTCCAATTGGCAAGTGCCACATTGCCATGTACGTCCGATACAATCTTTTAAATGAAAATCAAACTTAGGACCATAAAACGCTCCATCACCCTCGTTGATCGTGTAATCCATTTTAATCTCTTTTACAACTTCATTCATAATTTTTTCCGCATTATCCCACATCTTCAAATCACCAACATATTTTTCCGGCCTGGTGGAAAGTTCTACGCGATATTCAAAACCAAATTTGGAATATACCTCAGTAAATAATTCCAATACTTTCTTTAATTCATCTTTTACCTGAGCTTTTGTGCAGAAAATATGAGCGTCGTCTTGTGTAAATGACCTTACCCGGAATAAGCCATGCAAAACACCGGACAGTTCATTCCGATGTACCAGACCAAGCTCACCCCATCGCAATGGAAATTCGCGATATGAGTGCATGCTGTTTTTATAAATCAAAATACCTCCCGGGCAATTCATTGGCTTAATAGCATAATCTTCCTCATCAATTTTTGTAAAATACATATTCTCCTTATAATTATCCCAATGACCGGACTGATGCCATAATTCCTCACGTAAAATAATCGGAGTGTTGACTTCTTGATAACCGTATTTTTTCTGGATGTCTCTCCAGTAGCTAACAAGATTTTCCCGCAAGATCATTCCTTTAGGATGCCAAAAAGGGAAACCAACACCTTCTTCATGAAAACTATAAAGATCTAACTCCTTTCCAAGTTTTCTATGGTCACGTTTTTCTGCTTCTTTCATCATTCTAAGATACTCATCCAGATCTTCCTTTGTATCGAAAGCAAGTGCGTAAATGCGCTGAAGCATTGGACGTTTTTCGTCACCACGCCAGTATGCACCGGCAATTTTATGGAGTTTAAATGTACCGATTTGGAGATTTCCTGTCATATCAACATGAGGCCCCTTACATAAATCAACAAAAGGACCATTTTTATAAAAACTAACCTCTTTTGTACCATCTTTTTTCAAATCTGAGACTAATTCAACTTTATAACTCTGTTTAGTTGCCTTAAGAAACTTAATAGCTTTATCAACCGGTTCAGTATAAGATTCAAACTTTTGATTTTGTTTGATGATGTGTTTCATCTTCTTTTCGATGATAGGCAAATCCTCCGGAATTAAAGTTCTTGGCAAATCAAAATCATAATAAAAACCTGTATCTATATCCGGACCGATAGCTAAATTGGCCTCAGGAAACATTTCAAGCACAGCCTGAGCCATAACATGAGACAAGCTATGACGCTTTGTTTCAATTGGAAATTCTTTTTTTGACATTATATTAGATTAACGATTAACGAGCCTATTATATCTTAAATCGCAAATCGTACAACGTAAATCGCATGCGGTTAGCGGTTAGCAACTAGCGGATAGCGACTAGCCATATAAGCTAACCGCTATTCGCTAACCGCTAACCGCTATTTAAATTTTCAAATTTCAATCAATTATGTTAGGATATTCACCGAAATAACCAACAAAAATGACTCTTGCAATAATAATCTATTTTTTAATCCTAATTATATTTTTAATAATTAGCGGACTAATAGTCCGGCATTCGATTAAATTCGGTTATTTAAGTGCTCGATTTAAAACTGTAGTGACTTCTTTTGGGGCAATTGCATTAATAATTATCATTTTTTCAATTTTCTTGATGTTTCAGGGTGGCGAACCATCCAGTAGCACATATTACGAACCATATTCTCAACCAAGCACGCCAAGCATTCCTTCATCTGGCGATTTAAACTTCTAATAAAAAAATAAAATTGGACATAGTCCTTACTTCTTATTCCTTAGTCCTTATTTAATTGTGAAAAGATTATGGGAAATACTACCGGGATTATCAGTATGGCTAACATTAACTTTGCCGATTGCACTGTCATTTTTTATTCCTAACGTTGTGGCAATCTTCATTCTTTTTTATGCTGTGATCTGGCTTATAAGGTCGTGGGGCTTCTCTTACTTTTTAATAAAAGGATATTTTACAGCTAAAAGACATATGACCATTGACTGGAGAAAATATCTGACAATCTTTCATCATACCGATTTTCCATCAATTCAAAAAAGATCACTGCCGGAAGCTCAGGGAATTTTGCACAAACTTCATTCTCAATATCAAAAAATGTCTCTTGATTACAGAAAAACCGGTGATGATATTTATCATTTGGTTGTTGTACCGACTTATAAAGAAGACATTGAGATTCTTCGTCATTCTTTTCAGTCCATTGCAGACGCCAATTACGATTTAAAGAAAATAATGGTGGTATTAGCCACAGAAGAAAGAGATCATGAACGTGGGACTAAGAACGCTGAAATACTAAAAAACGAATTCGGTCATATTTTTGGTCACATGTGGGCAGTTGAACATCCTGCAGACCTGGAGAATGAAGTAATTGGAAAAGGTTCAAATATATATTTCGCTGGAAAAGAGGTTTCAAAAAAAATTATCGAACTGGGAATTAAGCCTGAAAATGTTGTAGTTACAACAATAGATGCTGATAACATTATTCATCCTGATTATCTTCCATGCCTTACTCTTCATTACATTGCAACACCGCAAAGAAAAAACAGGAGTTATCAATCCCTACCGCTTTTCTTTAACAATATCTGGAACGTACCTATTTTTATCAGAATCGTAGCTCTGGGTAGTTCATTCTGGCATATAATCCAGTCAGGCAGAGCGGATAGGCTCCGTAACTTTGCCGCACACAGCCAGCCACTTGAAGCACTTATTGAAATGGATTTCTGGTCCAGAACGAGCATTGTGGAAGATGGTCATCAATTCTGGCGTTCATTTTTCCACTACAAAGGTAATCACAAAGTGATTCCCCTTTTTATGCCTATTTATCAAGACGCGGTTCAGTCGGAAACATATTGGGAAACACTTAAAGACCAATATTTACAATTAAGACGCTGGGCATGGGGATCAACGGATATTGCATATGTGGCTACAAACTTCTGGAAAATGAGACGCGTAGTGCCATTCTGGAGAACTCTCCGTAGACTTTGGATATTAGCTGAAGGACATTACATGTGGGCAACCGCACCTTTAATTCTTATGATGGCATCACCTATTCCAAGAGTATTAAATGAATCATTCAGTCAGTCAGTTACATCTTATAATCTGGGAATGGTTTTTTATGTATTTTTTAAACTGGCACTTATTGGAATAATTACCTCAATGCTCCTTTCGATGATAATGCTTCCAAAACATCCAAATGGATGGAAAGGTAGACTTGGCTCAGTCGTCATGTGGGTATTTCTTCCAATAATTACAATCTTCTTTGGCGCCATTCCAGCTATTGATGCACAAACACGGTTAATGTTAGGAAAAAGACTTGAGTTTAATGTGACTAAAAAAGTGAGGAAGGCGGTGCCTTGAAGATTAGCGATTGAAGATTAGCGAATAGCGATCTGCGATTTTTATAGGCAAATCTTAAATCTTAAATCGCTAATCTGGAATCGCTAATCAAAAAGATGTCTCGTTGTCTCATTATAATGTTAATGATATAATTTCCGCACTATGAAAAAGAACACTCCCACACTAAAAAAGGGTCTCGCACAAATGCTCAAAGGCGGAGTTATTATGGATGTAGTTAATGCGGAGCAGGCTAGAATTGCGGAAGATGCTGGTGCAGTTGTAGAATCAGTAACACACTTTAATAACCCTGAAAAACTAGCCCAAATTTCCGAAAACCTCGGCGAAGCAATGGTTGGAATTGAGATTGATGTTTTGGAAGTTAAGTTAGCAGATCGCGGTTGGTAACTTTCAATAGTGGCTCCGCTTACGCGTGGCTCAAATAGTGGCTCCAATAGTGGACCACAATATGAGCAACAATATGAGCCACAACTTGAGCCACAATTGAAATTATATGCAATATTTTTTACCCGCAATATCGGCATTCATCCTAACTATTCTATTAGTGACAATCGCACTAAAGGTTTTTCCTAAATTGGGGTTAATGGATAAACCGGAAAAATACGGACTAAAAAGAAAACCAATCCCCTATCCCGGTGGAATCATTCTTTATTTCATATTCTTCATCCTCGCACTGATCTTCCTTGGGCCATCTGTAAAACTAATCGGACTATTAATAGGTGGAGGCATTTTAGTTTTTGTGAGTTTTATAGATGACAGGATGGAGCTTCCCGCCTGGTTTAGATTACTGGTTCAGGTTCTGGTGGCCTTAATAATGATTATTGTTGGAATCGGAGTTGAAACTATTACGAATCCATTTGGAGGATACATTGCATTGAATAATATTAAATTCATATTTCAGTTCGGAGAAACAACCGTAACGATTATGGCACTTTCCGGTCTATTCACAGTCGCATGGATACTGCTTATCACAAACACCATGAATTGGCTGGATGGTATACCAGGCATGGCGAGCGGAATAACAGCTATTGGAGGCCTGACACTATTTTTTCTAAGTATATCCGAAGTTGTAAACCAGCCAGGAGTTGCAACGCTGGCAATTATTGTTTCTATGATGGCTTTCGCATTCTGGATATTTGATTTCTACCCTCCAAAAATAATTATTGGTGATTCTGGGTCGATGTTTTTCGGATTATTACTGGCAGTCATAGCAATCTTTTCAGGCGGAAAAATAGCAACAGCTTTCCTTATCCTCGGTTTTCCTATTCTGGATGCAATTTATGTAATCGTCTATCGGATTTATAAAAAACAAGCCCCATGGAAAGGCGGAGAATGGGACAAATACCGCAAAGCAGTTCATCTGCATCACCGCATGCTTCAGTTCGGCTTTTCTGAGAGGCAAGTTTTAGGAATGATTTACCTGCTTTGTGCAATTTTTGGAGTTACAGCTTTATTTCTTGGAACACAGGGAAAATTCTGGGCAATTATAATCATCGCATTTTTAACTCTTGTGATTAGTTTGGTTTTGAGAGCAAAGGGAAAAAGGAGGAAATGAATCAATTAAACTCAAAAACCGAAGGCGAGATTCATGAATCTCGCCTTCGGTTTTTTTAAAATATTTATTTATAGTAAAAAACCCCTCGTAACATATAATGTCCGTCTGGGGCTTTTCGCCTAATCAAGTTACAAAACCTCCTTTTTTGTGCTAGAGAATATCGGATGTGTTTTCACTCTCACTCCTAGATAATCTCATCATAAGATACTCTACGAGTGCATTAAATATAATGCCAACAATAATACCTCCGACAACAATCGCACATATGAGTATCATACCAACCTCCTTTTTCTTTGACTACGAATATGAATGGAGTACAGAGCTCCAAGCAAGACAGCAGTCGGAATGGTTTTTATTCCAACGAGCAAAAGAATGCAATTTACTATTTCCATTATTTCCTCCCTAAAATTTGTAAATGATCAGGTTAACTGTAGCCGGACCACTTTTTTGAAAAATAAGAGCCCAAAGCTAACAACTTCCAAATTGGAAGATATGATGATACCATATTAGCTACCTGAAGTAAATTCACAATTTACAATTTTAAATTTTAAAACATTTTTTTGTAAATTGTGAACCTGTCCGCCGGCAAGCGGGTTGTAAATTGTAAATTAAGGAATATATGTCCATTTATTCTGTTCGTAAATCATTGATTCCCCTCGCTAAAAAAATCGTTCTTAAAATTATCAACGAGAAAGAACTTGATGAAAAGATTTTAAAGAGGATTCGCAATGAATTCACCAAAAAAAATGGTGGAGTACTTCCGAAAAATCTGGAATTAATTGCGGCATACAACGAACTTGTCGAATCAAAAAAAATCAAACCTAATCACGATGTTTTAAAAGTAATTCAGAAAAGAAAAATCCGAACATTATCAGGAATTGCAAATATTACAGTACTTACAAAAGACATGGGATGCCCAGGGCAATGTATCTACTGCCCTGCAGAAAAAGGCATGCCAAAAAGCTATCTAAGTAACGAGCCCGCAATGATGCGCGCTGTTCGCAACGACTTTGATAGCTACAAACAAGTTAAGACGAGACTAAATGGACTTGTCGCACAAGGTCATGACGTAACAAAGATTGATATTCGTACTGCCGGCGGTACATGGGGCGCAATTCCAATTGATTACCAAATTGAATTTTTAAAAGGAATATTCCAAGCGTTAAACGAAGGTCCTGGACCAATTAGTGAAGAGTTAAGAGTTAAAAGTTTAGAGTTAGAAAATCTAATCAAAGATAACGAAACCGCACAGTGCAGATGCGTCGGCCTTTGGCTGGAAACCAGACCGGATTGGGTTGATGAAGAGGAAATAAAAAGATGGAGAAGCTATGGAGTAACGGGAGTTGAACTTGGTATACAATCGACTGATGATAAAGTGAATGATTTTTGCAAACGAGGACATGGAATCAAAGAATCAATTGAAGCAACAAAACTTTGCAGAGATGTCGGACTTAAAATATGCCATCATTTAATGCCAAACTTACCATCAGCAACTCTTAAATCGGATCTCAAATCGGGAAAAGAACTATTTGACAATGAAGGACTGCGTCCGGACTATTTAAAAGTTTATCCATGTATGGTAGTGCCATATAGTGAATTAGCAAAAAGAGTAACGGCATGCCCCAATTTTCATATACCATATACAGATGATGAACTAATTAAAGTAATTGCTGAAATAAAAAAGAATACCCCTGAATATTGTAGAATAATAAGAATTATTAGAGACATCCCAGCGGAAAGCATTGTAATCGGTTCTAAAAAATCCAATTTAAGACAGGAAATGCAAAGGGCTGGAGTTGAGTGTCGATGCGTGAGATGCAGAGAAATTAAAGATCTAAAAATTACAAATTTTAAATTACAAATTTTAAATTACAAAGCGAATGACGGAGAGGAACTATTCATCAGCATAGTAGAACCCAATTTAGATAAGATTATCGGCTTATGCAGACTTCGATTTCCGTCTAATCCAAAGAAACCGATTTTTGACGAACTAAAAGACTCAGCAATAGTTCGTGAACTTCATGTGTACGGTCGTCAGGAAAGTCTGGGTAAAGGTGATGCTCAATCACAAAGTCAGCACAAAGGTTTTGGTAAACAATTGATGGAAGAAGCGGAAAAGCAGGCTAAAGAGGCTGGCTTTAAAAAAATTGCAGTAATCGCAGCTATTGGAACAAGGGAATACTACAAAAAACTCGGATATAAATTAGAAGGAACATATATGACGAAAAACCTTGATTAGCGATTCCAGATTAGCGATTAGCGATTTAAGATTTTTATTTAAGATTTCTGTGAGTTGATTTCAAAATCGCTAATCTTAATTCGCTAATCTTAATTCGTAAATCAATCAAACTCCATCATTAGCATCATTAGCATCAGCCACAGCCTTCGGAACATGAAAATTATCTTTTCCTAGATCAACATCCTTAATTTTCGGCGTATTTTTTCCTGCAATAAATGAAAAAGTTAAAACCCAAACCGCAGTTGTAAATATGTGAAATAAACCGAGTAAATAAGATGATGCACACAGAATCAACAATCCGACTATTCCAATGATAACGTACAATATTGTAGAAAGCAGGATTGAAGTAAAATAATTCATCACAATAACAACCAGCATCGGAATAATTAAAACAAGGATAATATTCAGAATTACACGTACACTGATTAATATAATTAAAATCAATATTAAAAATGTTTTTCGAAGATTTGAAATCACCAAAATCGCACTTTCCATTATCGCCTTCATTAATTTTCTATCCTCAAGAACAATAAAATACTCAGCATATGTGAATAAAAAACTAACGATTAAACCTATTGCAGCGATAAAAAGTAGTATTGGTAAAGCTACAAAAAAGACACTTTCACCCCACCATCTTAAAATAAAGGATGATTCTGTAGCAAGAGTGGTGATACCAAAAGAACCTGTAAGTAAGGCAAATTCAAACATAGGAAAAAACCGACGTACACCAATTTCAACAGAGCCATCAATAGGCTTATAATCCTTAATTCTCATTATTGCGTTTATAAGCACTCCTCTGAAAATCGGCGGAGTTACCACATAACCAAGGAAAATCAGAATCCCTAAAATAAAAAAGATTGTAGATAAAGTTGGATGACCACTAGCAAGTGACCACACTGTTTTTGCTGTTCCAAATACGTCAGCTTCAGTTTGATCCGAGAAAAGAACAGAAGTTTTAAAAGCATGATACTGATAAGCAATATATACACTGCTGACAACAATGGAGAAAAAAGCAGGTACAACACCGTACCAAATCAACTTCTTCAGATGAACTTGCGTAATCTGCCAAGCTTTTCTTACTATATCTCGACTCCTCATATATTATTTTTATGCTCCTACGCTTATATAAAATAGCGCATAATACACCGTAGCTTTTTCGATAGTGTCGAAAGTATCAGCTTCGTAGCAATACTCATATATAGAAGTAGCGAAGGTGTATATCGCGGATATTTTAGCAAAAAACAGTACAAATGACAATGCTCTTAAAATTTAATAGGTGAGCTCGAAAGTAAGCGAGCGCACGTAGCCCCGCTAAGCGGGGCGAAGTTAAGAGAGCTTTCTGTAGAGTGAAAACACTTGTTTGAAAAGGCCGTCCCGCTAAGCGGGATTGAAAGTTTTTAGGATATTAAATCCCTCAGCTCGGGAGGTAGGATTCGAACCTACGCATGCCCCGCCAAGGCGGGGTGCCTTACCACTCACCTATTTTTAGATATCATGAAACCTAAGCTCGGGAGGTAGGGGTCGAACCTACGAATCACGGGACCAGAACCCGTTGCCTTACCACTTGGCTACTCCCGAGTTTAAGTTTCATTTTGAACTATCTTCTTAAACTCATTTCCCCCTTTGAGTTTTTTAAGATAAGATTCCCTTTTTATAGCCTCAATTCTCGTTTTATACATTTCTAAATAAATTATCTTTAGAGGTCTTCTATTTCTTGTTGATTTTACCTCACCACGATTATGTCGTCTTAATCTGTCATGAGGATTGTTCGTTTGACCTATATAAAGTCGATTATCTCTATCGCTTTTTAATATATACACGTAATTCATTTATATCTACATAAATATTATTCAGATTCAGATTTTATTATATCTGCAACTTTTTGTATAGTTTTTTCTAATTCACCGTGAATATTTTCTACCATATAATCACAATCCTTTGCTCTGTTAAACTCGCGATGCATACTTTCTTTACGCTTTTCTAGTTCATCTGCGGAAATTGCTGCACGAGACACAATTCTATCTATTAATTCACCTTTGTTTGGCACTGTTATAAATATTGTTACTAGATTCTCCTTTGGAATTGCTTCGCGTATGCTATCAAAACCCTGAATATCCACCTCGCGTACAACTGTTTCACCATTTTCCAGACTATCCATCAGCGGACCCTTTAGTAAACCATAGTAATTGTCTTGATGAACAATCGCATATTCCAAAAACTCTCCATTTTCAATTCCCTCTTCAAATTTTTCCTTTGTATAGAAATGATAAATATCCCCGTCTTTTTCTCCTTCTCTCATGGCTCGTGTTGTTGCAGAAAGCGGGTAGATATATTCGGGATGAGCCCTCATTAATCCGTGCATAACTGAGCTTTTTCCCGATCCAGATGGGCCTACAATTATAATTAATTTTCCGTTCATATGTAAGTTTATGGTAGCGGATGAATTTTAGCGTAAAACTGCTCTCAGGTGAATGTAATATTATTGACTTTGCACCCTAGGAGTGATATAATAGTATGATACGTTCTTTGATAAATAGGTTTTGACCACCCCTAGTAGGAAGAAATATAAATTTTTATTAAAAATTTATATTTCTCCCTACTTTTCCCCTCCTTTTCTTGGCAAAAAGCCAGGATTAGCGAGAAAAGTAGTCTCTCCTCCGTCCGATGTTACGTCGGACAGGGGTAGAGGGACAAAAAACAAAAATCAAACGAAAACAAAAAATAAAAAATTTCGCGACTCAGTAGCGATCAATAAAAAACTGGATTTGATTAGTAGGGAGTCTTTCTCGTTTTATCTGTCATTTGACTGGATATCTCGGGATTCTGACCACACCCTAATGGGTTCGTGTGTCGTTAGGGCGCCATGACACCTCTGTTGTATCAATATTTTAAAAAGATCTTCATGTGTAAAACATCGGCGCTCTTTAATATACAAATAAAATATATTTATAATATTTTTTGGTATTTAGTCTACAAATTTATTTAGCTTATTCAAGCCATTTTCTTAAGCATGGGTGTACATTCGTTCACTTTTTACTTGATTCGGTGAACAAATGTTCTTATAATGAAAACGTCAGATAACAAAAAAGACATGATTACAAGTTTTCTATTCGCAACATTATTAATAATATTTTCAATCGGCGTACTGATTGCATTGGATTCTCTAACAAACTTCGGTGCAAATATTATTAAATCAATTCTAAGATTCACAAGAAGGTCAAAAATACTAACAGAATATGTTCTTCGGGCTTATATTCGTTACCGAAAAACTATTAACAAACAAATTGTTTAAATAAACAATAATTCGTAATTTTTAATTAAATCTTAATGATAGCAAGCACACTTTTAGCGGCATTCGTAATAACCACGACTTTAGGATTCTTTTTTATTACAAAAATAATAACTTGATTAGCGATTTAAGATTAGCGATTAACGATTTTAGATTTATATTTTGAATTAAAATGAACAAACATGAACTTCAAGAGAGACTAATAAAATTTGCAATACAAACATTAAATATCGCAGATAGTCTGTATAAAACATATGCCGGAATACATTTATCTAAACAAATAACAAGGTCAGGAACATCCCCAGCACTTAATTATGCAGAAGCAATAGGTGCTGAATCACAAAAGGACTTCATTCATAAGATGAAAATCGTTCTAAAAGAATTAAGAGAAACATATATTTGTTCAAAAATAATAAAATTAAAACCATTAATAAATAATATATCCAAAGTCGAGTCATATATGACAGAATGTAATGAATTAATATCGATTTTCGTAGCAAGCATTAATACTGCTTCAAAAAAATCGCTAATCAAAAATCGCTAATCTTAAATCGCTAATCAAAATAATATGATAGATACAATAAAAGAAAAACTCTCCAGAATAAGAGCTTTCTACAAACAAAACAAAATAATGCCGACATACGACGAATTATGTCTGATTTTTGGCTTTAAATCCAAAAACGCGGCATTTAAACTAGTAAATAAACTTGTCGACGATGGTTTTGTTGAAAAAATGGACAAAGGAAGGCTGAAACCCGGTCCAAACCTACTTGGCTTACCAATGTTTAACAGCGTTCAGGCTGGTCTGCCTACTGCTGAAGAAGAAACACTTATCGACCATGTAGACCTAAACGACTATCTTATTCCAAGACCGGATAAGACAGTACTTATAAACGTCCGAGGTGACAGCATGATTGATGCTGGCATACATGAAGGTGATCAGGTGATTGTTGAAGTAGGAAGCCGTGTAAACGTCGGCGATATAACTGTGGCAATTGTAGACGGCGATTATACAGTTAAATATTTTGATAAAACAAAGGACGGAAAAATAATACTTCAGCCAGGTAATCCAAATTATCAACCTGTCATTCCGCAAAATGAATTAAAGATATTCGGAAAGGTTATTGGGGTTGTGCGAAAGATGTAATTTATATTAAAAAAATAAAATTAGGCTAACTGTATTAAATTGAATTTGTAGTATTAATTGAATTTTATGAGCAAAAAAAAATCCAAAGATATTATTCCAATAGAACGTATTGAGCGCTCGATTTATGTCATTCGTGGCCAAAAAATTATTTTAGATCAGGATTTGGCAGTTCTTTATGGAGTTGAAACTAAAAATCTTAATAAGGCGGTCAATCGAAATAAAGAACGCTTTCCTGAAGATTTTGCTTTCAGGCTAAGTAAAGATGAGTGGGATTCTTTGAGGTTCCAAATTGGAACCTCAAACTCAAATTCTTTGAGGGCACAATCTGTGACCTCAAACATAGGAAGAGGTGGTAGGCGTTATTTGCCATTCGTTTTCACAGAACATGGCGTATTGATGGTAGCCAATATCTTGAAAAACAAACGAGCAATTACAGTAAGTATCGAAATCATGCGCACCTTTATCAGATTACGTAATTTTCTAAGCTTACAAAAAAATCTTACAAAGGAACTGTACGAAATGAAAGATTACATGCTTAAAAACACTCATAAAAACGATCGTGAATTCCTCCGTATATGGCGAGCAATTGAAAAATTAACCGACAAGCCGAAAGAACAACGAAAAATAGGCTATAATTTAAACTAATATTTTTTTAACTATAAACTTTAATCATAACATGAATAATATAAAGGAACTTTTAAACAGATTTTTTGGGTTTGATGAATTTCGTCCGTTACAAAGTGAAATAATCTCCGATGTAATCGCAAATAAAGATTCACTGGTAATAATGCCTACGGGTGGTGGTAAGTCTTTGTGTTATCAACTGCCAGCAGTGTATTTTAAAGGACTGACATTGGTTGTATCACCGCTGATTTCACTAATGAAAGACCAGGTGGATGCTTTGAATTTAAATGGAATAAAATCAGCCTACATAAACTCTTCTCTATATCACATCGAAATTGAGAAAATAAAGGTAGAAGCTAAATTGGGCAATATCAGGGTGCTATATGTTGCACCGGAAAGGCTGGCTCAACCATATTTTCAGGATTTTTTAAAAAAGATTGATATAAGTCTTATTGCAATAGATGAAGCCCACTGTATTTCGGAATGGGGACATGATTTTAGACCAACTTACAGAAATCTAAAAAAATTAAGATCGGACTTTCCAAATATCCCAATTATTGCGTTAACAGCTACTGCGACAAAAAAAGTACAAGAGGATATTGTAAAACAATTAAATCTTAGAGATCCAAAAATATATGTAGACAGCTTTGACAGAAAAAATCTATCGTTCACGATTCTAAAAAAACGGGACGTATTTCAAAAAATAACTCATTATCTGAATAAATACAAAAATGAGTCATCAATAATCTACTGTTTTTCAAGAAAAGACACTGAGAAACTTGCGGACCAGTTAAACAATAATGGATATAACGCACTTCCATATCATGCAGGGTTAAATCGAGAAATAAGAAAAGAAACTCAGGACAAGTTCATTAAGGACGAAATTCAGATTATTACTGCAACAATCGCATTTGGGATGGGGATAGATAAATCAAACGTGCGTTTGATTATTCACAACACCTTTCCAAAATCCATGGAGGGATATTATCAGGAAGTCGGGCGTTCAGGGCGCGATGGACTGCCTGCTGAATGTGTAATGCTATATGGATACCATGACAAAAGAAAACATGAATATTTTATTGAACAGATCGAAGATCCGATTATTAAAAGGGGCAGAGAAATAAAATTGGAGGAAATGATTGAT
>JAUXDO010000036.1 GCA_030618315.1 Candidatus Peregrinibacteria bacterium
CTGGCCGTTTCCGTATTGCAGCGATAAGCTGGCGCCGCAATAGGTCAACAAGGGCAGATGCGGAGGGCTGGCGATATAAGCGTTCAACAAAACGGCCGCCATAATCTCCATGGCCGCCAACGCCCGCCTGTCGGTCATCTCAGGCAGGTGGGCCAGTACCTCGATTGATCGGGTGGCCAGCGCCTCGGTAAATGTGGCTTCAGCACGCTCGATATCCTCATTGCTTGGTTCGCGAGGAATCGTTATGCCCAGTTCCGCCAGGGCGCCAATTCCGGTCTCTATGGATTCCAGCAATCTGCCCTGATCTGTATCTATCATCGTCCTGATATAGAAGGCGCGCGCCCGGTCCAGGATACTCTGAGCATTCTTATGGATAAGCCCTTCGATTTCATCCAGTCTATCATACTGTCCTGTCAGGTAGGACAGTTCTGCTGCTTCATTGTGTATGGCCATGGTCAAGTCATAATGATTTTGCCAACTGTCGAAGTCGAGCAGTGCCAATCCCTGCACAGCATAAGCAAAGCCTTCGGCAAATGCTGTAGCACTCCTGGCTTTATGTGCTGCTTTTAGATTGAGTTCGGCGACTGTAATTTTTTCTGATTCAGATTCCAAAAACGGGATACTCGCATTAAAATGGTGCACGACATTGAAAAGCCCCTCATCCAGTTCATCCTCTGTTGCACTGGATAGCAGCTTACGGCCAATCTTCAGGTGCACGCGTGGCCGGTCTTCCTCAGTAACCAGAGCATAGCTGGCTTGCTGCACCTGGTCATGCACAAACTCGAAATCACTATCTGATTCCAGGATATACTTCCCGCTCAAAGATTCGGTAAGAAGTTTTAATACCTCCGGTTCACTAAGACCTGAGATCAGTGCCAGTGTATGGATGTCGAACCTGTTTCCTATACAAGCTGCAAGTGACAGTATGTTTTTTATTTCTTCAGGGAGTGCCGCGATGTTCTTTGCCAGTAGATCCGCTACATTATCTGCAATCGTTTCCGACTTAATATCAGCAATATTCCAAACCCAGTTGTTTATTTCAGAATCATAAATTATACGTCCTTCCTCATTTAATGAAGAAAGCAGCCTGCGCGAGAAAAAGGGATTACCGTGAGTCTTTTCAAAAATAATTTCTTCAAGTTCTTTGATACCTCTATCGGTTTTTAATGTATCCGACAAAAAATCTTCGAGATGCTGCTCATTTAAATCATTAATTTTCATTAAACGAAGCTGCATAGATTTCTCTTCCCTCTTACTTATAAAGTCCATAAGCGGATGGGAATTATCTACTTCATTATCACGGTAGGCACCGATAACAAATAATCCCGGTTGATCAAAATCGGTTTCGATAACTTTGAGCAGTTTGAGCGATGCTGCGTCGATCCACTGCAGATCATCGATGAATATAGCAAGAGGATGCTCTTTTTTAGCGGCAGCTGAAAGAAAATTAATAAAAACATAATTGAAGCGGTTTTCAGCCTCCTGTCCTCCCAGTTGCGGAATGTCCGGCTGAGTACCTAAAAGTTCTCCCATAGCTGGAATCACATCTGTAAGTACCTTGCCCAGGTCCCCGACTGCCGATTGAATATTATCCCTCCATTCAATAAAATTCTCCTCAGGCTCAGCCAGGATCTGCGATATAAATCCTTCAAATGCCAGCGTAATGCCTGAGTAAGGTGTTGTCATAAGGTACTGATCGAATTTGCCCATTATAAAGTAGCCTTTGTTTTCAGAAACCGGCTTCTGAATTTCTTCAATCAAAGCAGTCTTTCCAATACCGGAAAACCCGCCGACAAAAAACAATAGCGGATTTTCAATGCAGGCACTTTTAAAAGCATCTACCAGTTCATTCAATTCACTTTCACGGCCATATAGTTTTTGAGAAAATTTAAATCTGCTGCTGTAGTCAACCTCTCCAAGTGGAAATTCTTCTATAGTATTATTTGGGATTAAACGCTGTATACATTTTTCCAGGTCGGTTTTAACACCAGCAGCAGATTGATAACGGTCATCCGCATTCTTACTGAGAAGCTTTATAATTATATTACATACTACTTGCGGGATTTCCGGTTTTAATTCTGATGGAGATGAAGGTATCCTGGTAATATGTTGATAAATAAGCTCCGCCGGATTTTTTGATTCGAACGGCAGCTGACCTGTGAAAAGTTCATATAAAACTATGCCTAATGAATAGAGGTCCGAGCGTTCATCCACAGCACGGTTGATCCTGCCAGTCTGTTCCGGTGAGATGTAAGCAAGGGTACCTAACATTTGGTCGGGTCTGACTTTTTGATGGCTACCAGTCTTAATACTTGAAGCAGAACCCAGATCAATATAATAAACCGCCTGTTGTTTGTTTTCGATGAGAATATTTTTGCTGTTGAGATCGAGATGGATCACGTTCTGTTGGTGGATTTTTTCCAGGACACGGGTCAGTTCAACAGCTATCCCTAGTCGCACTCGCAGATCAAATGTTTTTTCCTTTATATAATCACGCAGAGTTTCCCCTTCAATATATTCCAGAATCAACACAGGTTTATTCTCGATCGATTTTTTTTCTAAAACCTTGCGTACACCCTCAACAGTATTGAGGTTGCTAGTCATTTGATATTCTTTTTCCAGGGATAGAATGTTTCGCTGAGATGAGTGCTGTTTGGATAGCTTTTTGATTACTACAGGATGGGAGTAATCAGGAAGATTCTCAATGGAAATTACAGAGTTGCCTTGATAAATAATATTTTTTTTCGCTACTTCCATTATTAATCAAAAAAACCGAGTTGTACTAAATGAATCTTGTGCATAATTAAAAGAGCGTGTAATTTACTATAATAACTTAACTCATTCCATAGAGGATGATTAAATCTATATTAAGTTTTGGCTGGTATAATGTGATGTTGGAGTGATAATCTACAGCCGGGATGCTGATTTCAGGTAATCAATCCAGCAAGATTGAGTTTGAAAAACTATAAAGCCTCTTCTTAATGAATGAAGTTACATTATCTATATCTTATTAATTCTTAGGAACAGTCCTAAGCCAGGTGTCGTATTGCTTTTGCTCTTCCATTCTACAAGACCAGATTAACTCATCTTTGTAAACAGTTATATCCGGACAGCCATCACACATATTCTGATCACCTTTTTCTGATAGATCAACTTATAACTTATATATTTCTATTCAACACTCTCTAAACTTGCATCATCCAAATGGCTCTCTATGCAAACCGCAACTTGATTTGAATCGTTAATAATCTTCGACGCAGTTAATTATATCTATGAAATTTGTGGTCATACATTTCCAAAATCTTTCTTTACTTTCCTTAATTTTTTTCTTGCAATCAATTCGCTCGGATAAACACGTTTTATACCATCACCTAAAGCAATTTCAATATCACGAATCTTTCTGACTAACCTGTAAAATCCATCAACCTCTACAGAAGCCGCCTGATCGCTTCCCCAAATTGCACGATCAAGTGTAATATGTCTTTCAACAAAGCAGGCACCTAAAGCAACAGCCGCCCAGGTAGTCGATAATCCGGTTTCATGACCAGAATACCCAATTGGGATTGAAGGATATTTTTCTCTTAATGTTGTTATCATCTTCAGATTTAATTCTTCATTGGGACAAGGATAAGATGAAGTTGAATGAGCGATAAGAATATTTTTCGAATTAAATATTTTTTCTGCTTCTTCAATTTCTTCCATTGTTGACATTCCAGTTGACACGATTGTTGGCTTATTTAATTCTTTATGTTTAAGTAATATGTCTTTGTTAGTTAATGAAGCTGAAGCTATTTTATAGATAGGCACATCAAACTGCTCGACAAAATCAATAGCTTCTTCATCCCAGCAGGAAGCAAACCAGATAATATTTTTTTCTTTACAGAATTTATCGATTGCAGCATAATCATCTTTTGTAAACTCAACTTTCTGACGATAATCGATATAAGTCATTCGTCCCCAGGGAGTATCCTTTTCAATATTCCACTGATCTTTAGGTACGCAGATTTCAGGAGTTCTCTTCTGAAATTTCACTGCATCACAACCAGCATTTTTTGCTCCTTCAATTAATTTCTTAGCAACTTCGAGAGAACCGTTGTGGTTAATACCAATTTCGGCAATGATAAAAACTGGATGACCATCACCGAGCAATCCTTTCGAACATTTAATTTCTCTATTCATTTATTCCTCTGAAGTTAAATCTTATTTAACAGAATCCGGTTTGTATTGAAATGCTAAAATTAATTCAGCCAGCTCTCTAAAAGCACCAAAGACTTAATTATCGGTTTTAATCCTCTATTTTTAATATCAGTCACTATCTCTACGATTTCAGGATATAGAAGTGGATCGCCGCCAGCAATAGAAATACAATCTGAATTTCTTAACTTTTGAAAAACATCCAGATGATGTTTTACTTCTTCTATGGGAAGGTGAGATTTTTTTTCATTTTCTCTATAGCATCCGTCACAAGATAGATTACACATTGCTATAGGTTCTAACCAGGAAATTGCATTGTCAGAAAGTGTCCAAGGCAATCGATATAAGTCCAGATGATTTAATTGACTGTCATTCATAGCTACCTTTCAAATAATACTAATATTGAAATAAACTGCAGCTGAGTAAATATACCAACCAAATAAAGAGAGGCGTTATTCTCCAGCATAATTTTACCCAGCCGCTTATATTGGTCAGTCAGGAGGCATCAAGTCTGACCACATACAAGAGAGAGAGAAACAAATAATAACCAAAAGAACTAATTAATTATTAATTAACTGCTTTATTATCAAATTGTATAAATTCTTATTTTATTTACAATCCCGGAACAACTTTTTTTGCTGCACCTAACATTAATTGCATTATGTCTATTGCTGCCGGTTCCAAACAATCATTCCAGCAAGATTGAGTTTGAAAAACTCAAACGCCTCCCCTAATGAATGAAGATGCATTATCTACATCTAATTAATTCTTTGGCACAGTCCTAAGCCAAGTATCGTATTTCTTTTGTTCTTCCATTCTGCAGGACCAAATAAGTTCATTATTATACACGGTAATATCCGGGCAACCATCACACATATTCTGTTCACCTTTCTCTGTAAAGTCAACCGGTTGAATAAACATTATTGTTTGCAAATGGGTTTTCTTAAATATTCTTAGAGGATTTTTAAGGAAGTTCTTCAAAGCGACTCTAAGACCTTTATCAAATGGCCATAGTAAAAGTAAAGTTGATCTTCCCTTCTTTGTTAAAGACGGTGATGCATACGATAAATATGTTCCTTTAAAATAGTGATGAACTGTCATCATCAGTTCAAGAAATTTTGGGCCAAGATATCCGTAGATTTTATCTTTAGTGCCTACTCTCTCAGTAAGTAACCACTTAAAGGAATCTGGTTTTACTGTTCCGTTCAAATAAGCAGCAGGTGTAAATTCCGGAAATCGCTCCCTAACTTTTGCGAGAACATCTGTTGACATTATTTCTATATCTCTTTTCATATCCGAATGGTACTTTATTTCATCCCAGTTTACTTTTTCAGCTCCTGCATACCAATCAAATGGCATATTTGGAATTACGTGTCTGAAAGCAATGAATACCATTGTATGAACAATATCAATATGCTTGTGTGCCCAATCAACCATCTCCGGAACATATTTTAATGTATCTTCATATACAGTTGAATTAAATGAGCAGGATATTCCACCCACTTCCGCGAGCATTTCCGCATACTTAAGTCTTAGTTGATTAAGTTCAATTTCATTTTTATCTTTCCATTCACCACCTCTTCCCTGTTTACTATCAATGTGAAAAGTAAAACCGTAGACTCCGGCTTTTTTCAAATCTTTTAATAGCTCCATAGTAAGTGCTTTACCATTTGTATTAACAATTGGTTTTAGTCCTCTCTTTTTAATATCGGCTACAATCTCTAATATATAGGGATAAAGAAGCGGATCACCTCCGGCAATTGAAATGCAATCAGAGTTTCTTAGTTTTTGAAAAACATCCAGATGGCGTTTTACCTCTTCAACCGATAGGTGAGAATCTTTTTCATTTTCTCTATAGCATCCATCACAAGAAAGATTACACATCGCCGTTGGTTCCAACCAGGAAATTGCATTGTCTGATAGTGACCAAGGTAATCTATATAAGTCCAGATGATTTAATTTTCCGTTATTCATTGTTTCCCTTCCGAATTTTACTGAGTAATTAATATTATTGGTACAAAATTAGAATTTTTACTGTGATTGTTCAAGGTTTATTCATAACTGAGAAAGTTCAATATCAACATTATAAAAAAAAATAATTGTTGTTTATTAATAACCATGACATTAGAATGCTAATCCCAGAATTAATTTCAACCTGAGAGCTGTTACACTTGCACTTTGCTGCTCAAAGACAAAATCCACTTCTTCACTTTCCGAAAGAGGTAATATGGGTATTGAAATTTCATCTCCGGCAAACGCAAAACTTAGACCAAATGTCAGTTCAAGATCATCAATAAATAAAGCAGCACCTGTAGTAATATGGTAATTGTCCCACTCTACATAAGAATGATTAGTGGACACCTCAGTGTTAAGTGCAGAACGGTCTGTAGTGAATGCTCCGTAAGCTGTTACTTTTTCATTCACGAAGTACTCCAGTCCAATACCAAAGTTAAATACTGGTTTAAAAGCGTGAGTTAAATGATTTGTTAAAGTAAATCCACCGGTTTGTGACTGAAATTCATTGGTAGTTAAAACGTTGTATTTACTCACATCCGCATAATATTCACAAGCAAAATGTATTTTAAGATCAATGAACTTATAATATATCCCCAGTCCAATTGCAAAAGCAGAATTATATTTTGAGGGCAGATCCTTTTGATATTCTGAAATAAGCAGCTCATCCGGCTGCTGGTCTCCATCAGCGTCAATCCCGCTTGAGTGTACGTTTAAGTCCATTTCACCCGAACCAAAAAGGTTCACCGAAGGTGTTGTGATAGTCACTCCAAATCTGATTTTCTCGAATGTATAAGCAATCCCCACTTTCCATAACATACCAACATTATAATAGTCGTATTCCGACAAACCCGAAAAAACTCCTACCGTATTACTTGTATCTACCGTCTGTAAGCTGAGTGTGTTTCTAGTGCGGTAGCTTCTAAAAGTAAAATAATTTGTTATGCCAATTCCAAACTTGTATTTACCCCTTAAAGGAATAGACCAGGTTATGCCGCCCCAGTATTCATCAACATCACCTTCATAAATAGCTTCATTGGAAACATCCGATGATTCAACATTAGCAACAAATCGGGATTTTAGCCTGAGATCAAAATTATGGCGCGATAATATTGAAAAAGCAAGCCGATGTTTTCCCAGCCAGTCTGATGATAAATTATAAACGATGAATGCCGGAGCAGGACTCAAATAATCTTTTGAAACTCCGTCAATGATATCATTGTTTGGTTTTAATCCAAGGTATGTGTATTCAACTATTCTTGCAGAAAATAAAAATTTAGGATCATGAGCTAGTGCTAGTTTACCAGGATTATAATACGTGGCTCCTAAATCATTAACACTACCTATAACTGCACCTCCAAGTAATGTAGACTCTGTTCCATATGTCTGAGACCAGTAATGCACGTCCTGTGCCGAAAGCTTAACTGTAATTATTATGAGTAATATTAATATTACTTGATATGTTTTTTTCATTTATATATTAATGAACTAATAAATACGCTTAAGAAATTTTATTCACATACTTGATTTTATTTATACTAATTTAAGTTTATCTTAAAAAACGCGGCCGGGTATATACATCTTTATCCAGGAGAGGATATATATACTGTACTTATTTTTACCCAGCCGCTTCTATTGGTCAGACAGGAGGCACCTAATCTGACCACATTTAAGAGAGTGTTATAAATAATGACTCAAATATTAAATTAATTCTTGTTTATCTATTTCATTACAAGTGTTGAAAATTTCAATTTTAATTACAATCCCGGAACAACTTTTTTTGCGGTGCCTAACATTAATTGCATAATATCTATTGCAGCAGGTTCTGTTACTCCCCTTGATAATTGTAAGTGCGCCCGGGACCACATTAAAATAGCAACTCGTGCTTTACGCAGAGCGTCATTGTATACTTGTTTAGTCTCATCTAACTCTAATAAGCCTTCCTCGTAATCAATCATATCTTGCTGAAACAGTTGCTTCATATCCTGAATCACTCCCAAATTGTGATACAGTCTTTTTTCAACTGCTAAAATTTCCTCTACATCTAATTGATGACCTTCCGAATAAATTTTTCTAGCGAGAGGATCATACACGTAAAATGAATCCAGGCTACTTTGATTACCTCTTACATACTGAGACCCATGGTAAAGCGCAGTGAGTATGCCCAATTGATGCTTCTTAATAATATCCGTTGCCCAGATTGCACCACTGTATTCATTAGTCCAATCTTCATTGATTTCCTGGTAAGCAGCATCCAACTGTGTTTTTGAAGCTTCAGTAAGCTCTCCTGTAACACGTGCAACCTCATCAATGAGGGGTTGAGCAGCACCGAGTGCATCCAGAAATTTTTTCTGAGAACGTACATTTATAACTATAGTATCAAGTTGTCCTGCCGTAAAATGCCATTCAGGGATCGGTTTCTCTAACAATGGTTGCTTTAAGCTTTCTAAATAATCGGCTAATGCTCCGGCTTTTTCCTTTGCGGACATATTTGATTCCGATACGGTCACTATTTCAATTGAATATGCTATTATGCCCCTGATTACTCTGCGGAGTTTATCAATATATAAGGCAAATTTTTCAACCTCCGGTCCTTTTGCTAATTTTCTTACTGTGACGAGCCTGTGCTGGAAAAGGCTGTACTGAATATCTCCTGCCACAGATATCATACTATTAGCAAATGGCGATAAATCCAATCTTTGCTTCGATTGAAATGTAGCACAGCTAATAACAATAAAAATTAGAAATGAAATCAGAAAGAGACGTCTAATCGATTTTCTAATTATTAACTGCAAAGATTTTTGATCTTTCATAAGTGCCTCCTTAATATTTTATATTAATAATTTTTAATTACCTATTGCAAAACCAATACCTACAGTATATTCGAAGCCTGTATTCATTGCTTCGGGTTCATAAAAGTTGGATTGATAGTTTGCACTGACATCGAGACTTAAAAAGCTTACAATGTTAATTGTAAGTCCAAATCCAACCTGCCAGGCATATTTAACAAACGTTTTATCTTCTTGATTACCTTCCAGATTTATGGTTTCCGAAACTATGTTTAATCCATTTATAAACTGGATGAAGGGCATAAATCTGGTATCTGTAAAATAGTATCTACCTCCTATCTCCAAAGGAACAATCGAAAGTGTAGCATCATTTACTTCAACATCATCTCTAAGCTTGTTGTTAATGTATCCAACTCTAAACATTAAATAATTATGTTCTGGGAATGCGATACCATAACTGATATATCCGCCTGAGGCATTTTCCCAAACACTGCTAAAGTTACCCAAATTTCTTAAATAGAAACCCTCAACAATTATCTTATTTTTAAGATAAGAGTCTGATTGAGCAAAGCTATAACTAAACGCTCCGATGACTAAAATTATTATCACGAGTAGGTTAATCTTTCTCATAGCCGATTTCCTTTTTTTAAAATCTTATAATCATTTTGTTTAGAAATTAACTAATGCTGTTCTAAAGAATACCCTAAGCATAGGATGGTTTCTGCTTACATCCTGGAAATTATCATAATAACTTTCTCTCCAGAAAACACCCCCACGTACACCAATTGAGAAGAATGAACTAAAGGGATATTGTGCTTCTAGAATTAGAGCGTGAATATTATGTTTTGAGTCAGAAGGCTCTGATTGTGTAAACAGCCAGGCTCCATAATAAAAAACTCTTAAGTAATCCCAACCGTTACTTCTTAATCCAGCATATAATCTGGCACCAATACCCGGCCCAAAATCATTTAATCTTCCCTCAACATCTACATAGTAATCATTGCGTGTCGCTCCCATTAAAATTAGATTTAACCCTATCTGTGTAATTATAGAAGTCTTACTGCCGATGGGAAAATTTGAAAGAAGATGTGGGAAAAGTTGAGTGGTTCCATAGACCAAACCTTTATAAATTGTATCCTGCTCAGTGGTTTGTTCCCTTATTAAATTATTGTAAAGAAAATCCAGGTGGACATTGAGCTTATGTCTTTGTTTTTTAAGATTGAAACCAAATAAATAGCCGGAACTATTTAGTTGTGCAAAGTGAGGAGTCGCTGTCGAAAAACCGATATCGAATCTAAAATTTTCAAATGGTTTATTGGCTTTAAATGGATTACCATAATATATATTCATAGTAAACAGTCCTTCCAACTCATCCTCTCTAAATTGCTCATCACCGTTTATGTCTAATGTTCTGGTTCCAGCATCAAACTCCAATCGAAAATCTTGTGGTCTGCTCCATTTTGGATTATCAAAATTTTGTCCCATTTCACCTGAAATTGCCCTGTTAACTCCGCGAACAGGATTGATGAGTGTACCCCATATCTCGGACCATACACGCTCGGAACCGGTTGCCCTGTTATCCGTAACCAGGGAAGATAACCTATAAAGTATTTCACCAAAATTAGCACCACCAACACCGGTGTATATCCAATCATTAAATGCCGGTCTGAAAGT
>JAUXDO010000034.1 GCA_030618315.1 Candidatus Peregrinibacteria bacterium
GCTCTGCTTAGTCGGAATGACCGCTACAAACCTTTGGGGATGGCGAATTTTCGTAGCAAATTCGCCATCCCCACCCATTGCAATCGTCATTCCGAGCGATCCGCCTCAGACGGAGAGTCGAGGAATCCCTTTTTTAATTTTGTAATAGCAAATCTTGTAATCTTGTAATAAAATCTTCATATTATGAAGATTTGTTTAAAAATGACCGGCTGTAGAAACAATCGCTATGAACTCGATCAGATTTTGAATTGGACGATTAGCAATGGTGTTTCTGTAGTGAAAGAGGAAGAAGCTGACTATTGCATAATCAATACCTGTACTGTTACACATGTCGCGGATAGGAAATCGAGGCAACTTATACGCAAAACCAAAAAGTTAAGTCCAAAAGCTAAAAACATAGTATTTGGATGCGGGGCGAGGATGCAGAAGGAGGATTTTAAGAAAATCATGGAAATCGATGAATTATTGCCGGATATGCCGGCGGTGATTGGATATTTGGAGGAAGAATTGAATAAACCCCGAAGGCGCAGAAGCGCTTCCGCGCCTTCGGGTGGCCCCGAACTTATTCAATCCCGCTCTCGTGCGCTTACGCAAGTGCAGGACGGCTGTGATAACTATTGCACCTATTGCATAATTGCAGCTGCCAGAGGGGCTTCAAAAAACCGTAAATTGGGTGAAATATTGGATGAAATCAATGAACATCACAAAAATGGCTATAATGAAGTGGTTTTGACCGGAATAAATGTTGGTGCGTATGACTGTAAATCGACCAAAAATCCATCTGAAAGCAGGTTTGCAGAGCTTTTAGAGACAATAATCGATAAAACAAAGATGCCTTTAGTGCGAATTAGCTCACTTGGACCTGAATATTTCAGCGAAAAACTGTATAAAATACTAAAAAATCCACGAATCTGCCGTCATATTCACCTATCTATTCAATCCGGATCGACGTCGGTTTTGGATAGGATGAAAAGAAATTACACCGCAAGAGACGTAGAAAAAATTATAAAAAATCTGAAAAAAAATATCCCCGGAATAGCTATTACAACTGATATTATTGTGGGTTTTCCTGAGGAAACAGATAAGGAATTTAAGGAAACTATGGATTTTGTTGAGCAAAACCCGCTAGCGAAAGCCCATATCTTCCCATATTCGATTCGCAAAAATACATTAGCAGCTAAAATGGAGCAGATTGCAGATGATATAAAGAAAAACCGGGCAAAAAAACTGCAGAAATTAGCTGATAAACAGAGAAATGAGTTTATTGATGCCCAAATCGGAACAAAAGTGCAGGTACTATGGGAAAGTAAAAATGAGGGTCTAACGGACAATTATATTAGGGTAAAATCGGATAAAAGGCATGAAGTTAAGTCTATCAGTACTGAAAAACTGACAAAAAAGATGATTATTTTTTAACGTAGTGACGTAAATGACGTCGTGACTATAAAATAGGTGTTATTTCGTCGTTTCGTCATAACGTCATTTCGTTATGTTTTTTTGCCTTGATTCCCTTGACAATTATAATTTTTAAGTGTATAATAAACTTGTAAATTAATTGAATAACTCTAATCACACATGAACGCTAATGCTGCACGTAAAATTGAACCATCCGAAGATCAAATGACAAATCCTTTTTCAGGAGAATCTTTTAAAGTTATAGATGGAGGAACACCTGCTCAGTCAACTAAAGAATTTAAACCTAAAAACCCTCTTCTTGAAAAAAGAGAGAAGAATGAAGCCGCTGTATCGAAATTACGAACTCTTGTTGCTGATGCACTATCTCAACATAATCAAACAACCTGGTCTGACATAGATGACTTGAGCATAGACCCATCACAGCCTTTGGATGTTAATTTGATGAGTGGTGCACAAATTGATGAGCTTTTTCAGGAGATTGAAGTAAATTCTTAATTAAACTAATAAAAAAATATTATGACTGAAAAAAATCTATTTGAACAGGAGGATATATTCGGACATCAGCAAGAAGCTGATTATCCCGGGGCATTTTTTAATCAGCCTCCTGAATTCAGACCGGATGAATTAGCAAAATTTGAAGGTGATATGCCTTTAACACAAACAAGTGATCCCAGTGCGGTTTTTATGCAAGGGAAACAGGAAAAAGGATATTATCTAATACCACCGACTGATGAGGAGATCGACAGCCTCGTAGAGAACATCGGACCTACAGAATCTGCAAAAAAAGCAGTATCCGAAAAAATAATTGCAAGCAGACGTTCACGCCTTGGTGCAACACTTGATAATATTGATAATGGTGCTGTTATTTCAGCTTAGATTATAATATCTTCACCCTTATTCTCGGATCGATTTTTTCCTGCAGGGTATGTTCAACAAACATAAGAGTTCCTGTTCCTGCCATTGGGCAACCCACACAGGCACCCTGGTATTTTATGTAAACGATTAATCCGTCGATATCTTCGATTTCAAGTCCCCCATTATGCATCGCCATGGCTGAGTAAACCTCTTCTTCCAGTGCATTATTAACAAGCTCGACTTGTTTCTCGAGTGATAGTTTTTCGAAATCTGGTTTTTTTACTTTTTTCTTCGGCATATTTTTTACGTTGTACGTTTTACGTTGTAGGTTGTAAGTTTTATGATTTAGGAAAGATTGAAGATTGAAGATTGAAGATTAACTTAAATCTTACAACCTACAACATTCAACTTATTAATGATAAATGTTAAATATCATCTTCTTCTTTGGCTAATTCTAGAAACTCCTTCCGAGAAATCGGTTTATCACCAATAAGACCAAGATCGATATTGAGCTCCTTCTTTTTGAGTAGATGATTCAAATACCAGAAGCCTCCGAAGAAGTACATAAGCATTACAGGAACGTGTACCGGTAAGCCAAAAATTACATAATTCATTGAAAGTACAAAGTCATAGATCGCGTGTAGGCCTAATGCTGAAACAAGACCTATTAATAGCATTTCGTCGTGATATATTCTTTCTCTTTTTAGATGCAATAACCGCGAAAAAAAGTTAGTTATCGGATGCCTCTTCTTTTTTGTATACTCAATTTTAAGTACAGGGGACGCGAAGAAGGCCATGCCGAAGTAGTAGCCGAGAACTCCTGAACATAGAATGTGTACCATGGTAACGATAGTAACGCGAAAAATTGCAAAAACCACGAAAGTACTTGTACTTAATTGTCCCCATTGATTAAAGAAGTAAACAATATTTTCAAAAAAAGCAAAACCGAGTGCAGTAATAATCGCCATCTCAATAACATCATCGATTGATTTAAAAAATCGATGACCAATTGTTTTAAGCATTGAGAATTTTAAGAATTCTTCCATAACACCTACTCCGATAAAACTTAAAAAGAGTGCAAGAATCGGCTTACTGCTAAAAATCATCTGTATATTTTCCCTGAAATTAACGGGATTTACCTTAAAAAAGATAAGATTGATGGTCTCATCCCAATACCCCTGATAAATCAGTATCAATTTTGCGGCGATCATACCTCCGGCAAAAGTAAAAACAACCAGCCATTTATTCAGATTTCTTCTCCATAAAAATAGATACAGCCAGATGCCAAACGGAACGATTGTAATAATGAAAACTATGAGGTATTTTAATTCAAATGACATTCTTTACTTAAGTTTTAAGTTTTAAGTTTTAAGTTTTAAGTCTTGGTTTATATAGATCTTAAATCTTACAACTTTCAACTTACAACATTCATTCAATATTTATATTCAAGTCAATTCTTCCGATATATAATGTGTGCCCAGACTATGCGGACGTTTTAAACATGCTTCAATTATTTTATAGCATACTAATTGGCGATGTTGAATACGATAATCGCGTGCTGGAATCTCAATAATCATTTTTTTGGCTTTTTCCAGACCACCAGATGTTCTTACAATTCCAGCGTGCTTCCACATTATTTTTCCTAGCCTTTGGCTATATGCTTTTATCTGACCAATATCCTCGATTGCTACTACGGGGATTTTGATATCTTTAACCTCAACATCTTTATCTTTATCCATTGGAACACTACGCTCGATTACTTCTGCAATTGCCAGAGAAAAAACGACCGCCTCAAGTAAAGAATTTGATGCCAGACGATTGGCTCCATGAACACCCGTGCAAGCCACTTCGCCCAAAGCAAAAAGTCCCGGCATTTTTGTTGCCCCTTTTAAATCAACCGGAATTCCGCCACATGCATAATGTGCTACTGGTGTAACCGGTATCCGATCATTAATTAAATCAAAACCATATTCTTTTGTACGCTTGTAGATATTTGGGAATGTATTTTTAATTAGCCTTGCATCAATGTGTCGCATATCAAGATAAACAGGCCCATTCATCAATTCAAAAAATACTGTTCTGGATACCAAATCTCTTGGAGCCAGTTCTCCTCTTTTATCAAATTTCTGAATAAACTGAATACCATCCTGATTAATAATCCTTGCACCAAAACCTCGCAGAACTTCAGATAACAAAAAGTATCTTCCATTATCTTCCTTGTCCAAAGCTGTTGGATGGAATTGAATAAATTCGATATCTTTTAAATCCAGACCTGCATTAACAGCCAGCGCCATTCCGTCTCCACCGGATCCGATAGTATTTGTTGTACGACCGAATAACTGACCACATCCTCCAGTTGCAAGGATTGTTTGCTTGGCAAAAATTGGCTCAAGCTCCGTTTTTTCACCTATTCTAATAAAAGCTCCACGACATTCATCGCCGGATTCGATTAATTCGACCGCCTCAGTATTTTCTTTGATTGTGATGTTTTTATTTTTCTGGACGACTTTAATTAATTGATTGAGAATATCCTGTCCGGTAAAATCACTCGTTCGCCATACTCTTGGAATTGAGTGACAGCCCTCAAGAACAGGTTCATCCTGAAACTTTACACCGATTGATTCAAGTAAGCGGATTGCCTTTGGCCCATTTTCCACCAAATATTTAACTGCGGATTCTTTGTTATGACCCGCTCCGGTCTCTATTGTATCTTTTGTGTGAGACTCAAAACTATCTTCTTTTGCCAAAACCGCCGCAATCCCACCCTGTGCCCAGTATGTGTTAGCGGATTTGAGTTCGCCTTTTGTAATAACTGTAACTTCACCAAATTCGCTTAATAAGTGGGCTACTGTAAGCCCTGCGATTCCTGAACCGATGACTAAGTATTCTGTTTTTATCATTAAAGACAGTATAGAGCAATCATATTTATAATGGAAGTTGAGAACTCACCTCCACACTTTTTTCGTTTATCTTTTTTTTCGGTAAAAAATATGCTGCACTTGCAATCATAGCCGCGTTATCGGTGCAATAAACCATTTTCTCCGGCCAGAACAATTGGACGTTATCGGACAGTCGTTCGCGGACGGTTTTTCGGAGTAATTGATTTGCAGATACGCCACCAGCGAGATGAACGGATTTTACTTTGAATTCATCGGCGGCCATTACGAGTTTGTCGGCGAGAACGTCGATGACAGCGGATTGGAAGGAGGCAGAAATATCGTTGATAACACCATCCCGAAGGCGGGATTCATGAATCCCGCCTTCGGTGGGTTTATTTTCGGATATTTTATCAACCTCTCTCTTCACTGCAGACTTCAATCCAGAGAATGAAAAATTGTATTTGTTGTCTTTATCCAGCATTGGGCGTGGGAAATCAAAAGCAATCGGGTCGCCGTCTTCTGCTCGCTCAGATATTATGGGACCACCGGGAAAACCGAGACCAAGAAGTCTTGCGATTTTATCAAATGCCTCACCTGCCGCGTCGTCGAGAGTTTCGCCGATTACTTCAAAATCATGATGGCCTTTCATTAACACGAGTTCGTTGTGACCGCCGGAAATTGTTAAAATGAGTATTGGAAATTTGAAATTTGAAATTTGACGTTCCAAAAAGTTTGCGTATATGTGACCAGCTACATGGTGAATTGGAATAAGTGGTATTTTGTGAATATAAGCAAGTGTTTGAGCAGTATTTACGCCAACTAGAAGCGAAGCGATGAGGCCAGGTGCATGAGTAACTGCAATTGCATCGATATCAGACCAATTGAGTTTTGCATCCGATAATGCCTTATCGACAACCGGAGATATTTGGCGAATATGTTCACGGGCCGCGACTTCAGGGACTACCCCACCAGTCTGGGCATGCATATCAACAGATGAAGCTATAACATTACTGAGAACTTTCGTTCCGTTTTCTACTACCGATGCGGCAGTTTCGTCACATGATGTTTCGATTCCAAGTATTTTCATTGTATGACGATTGTATTACAAGATTACAAAATTTCAAAACTTCCACCGAAGGCGCGGTTGGCCAACCGCGCCTTCGGTGGGTTTATAATTGTTTTGATATTCGCTAATCATCGTCTACAATAAATTCGTAATTTTGAATTAAAATGATTAATCCAATCGCACTCCAAATCGGCCCCATATCCATCCACTGGTACGGCATTGCCTACATTGTCGGACTTTCAGTCGGTGTGTGGATATTAAACACACTTAATAAAAAACAAAAAGCATTTAAAGATTTAAATCAGATATTAGATTTTGCTTTTTGGATATTTATGGCTGGTGTGATTGTCGGAGGAAGACTTGGCTATGTGCTTTTTTATAATCTTTCATATTTTGTTCAAAATCCCGCAAAGATTATTGCGATTTGGGAAGGTGGTATGTCATTTCATGGCGGATTTTTAGCGTGCGTGATTGTCGGCTACTTCTTTTTCAAAAAGCATAAGATTAGTTACCTGAAAGCTGCGGATATTATTCTTATTCCAAGCGCACTGGCGTTAATGTTTACGCGAATTGCGAATTTTATAAATGGAGAACTTGTAGGGAGGGTAATTGAAAATTCAAATTGGCAGTGGCTTGGTGTGGATTTTGGAGATGGATTACTCAGATACCCATCACAATTATTCCAATCCTTTTCTGCGCTTTTGATATTTGTGATTTTACTGATTATATTTAACTTCAAACCAAAAACAGGCGTATTAACATTCAGTTATTTGATGCTATACGGCCTGTTTAGATTTATTATTGAATTCTGGCGTGAGCCGGACAGCCAGGTGGGATTTGTCTGGCAGCATTTTACGATGGGCCAATTATTGAGCCTGCTCATGCTGATTACAGGCGTTATCGGAATAACCTTCTTTACCACGAGGACCGGTAAATAATATCTTTGCTAATATATGTTTCATTGCATCTGCACTCGGTGCGACAACTCCGTCTGGATGTCTTTTTATAGCATCTCCTCCGTCTCGAAGTAATGCTGTCTTCATAGATTTATCGGAAAACGGATGGCTTGATTGCAATGCTAATTCAACAGCTTCTCTGCTTTCTTCCGGGATTTTCTTACCAGTTTTTTCAACAATTTTTTCTCGAATTGCTAACATTACCCTTTCTCTTAATCTTGTTTTTCCATTCACAATTTCAAATATTTCACCTAAAGCTTGTTTTGCTGAATCAATTGATGATGGATCTTTAAATGTGGTAACTGCTTCACCTTCTAATTCTTCAGAAGGAAGATCGTCATCAGATGTACCAGATAACCAATCGATAATCGATTCCGCTTCATTCGAAAATTGATTAACAGATTCTTCTGCATCAGCAACTTCTTTGGCTGACGATTGTCTGAAATAGCCGTTTTGTATAGCGATTATTCTATGAATATATCCGTATGGGCTAATTTGAATAACATCTTCATCGTTACAATTTTCAAAAATTTCAGCTAATTTTTTTAATTTTACACGTATACATTTGGACATTTGGAATATTGTCATGTCTCCATCACATAATTCCATTAAACATTCCATAAGCTCATCCATTTCTTGATATTCTGATTGGTGATTGGGTTTTTTAGACATAATTAAAAATAAATAATATGATAAGGATGTTATTGTACTAACTTTTATATTTATGTCAATTTATATTAATTGACAAAATGCAGTAAGTAGTTATAATCAACTCCATTTACAAGAAATAATATGTCACCAAAGTCCGAAAAACAATTTGATTTACTTGGAACACTAGACGAAAGCCTTATGGATGAAGGGCAAATCGATATGGCGAATTTTCTAAAAA
Organism: Candidatus Peregrinibacteria bacterium; assembly: GCA_030618315.1. Taxonomy (GTDB): domain Bacteria; phylum Patescibacteriota; class Gracilibacteria; order UM-FILTER-43-11; family UM-FILTER-43-11; genus JAFGCT01. The sequence goes on from JAUXDO010000034.1 coordinate 8,062, forward strand.
GAGCTGAGAATGACCCTGTATTACAGCAAAGATTGGCTGATTATCTTGAAAGAGAATATGGTACTGTCACATCTGAAAGTTCTAATGGAATTCAGGTTTGGCAAAAGGGCTATGACAAACCGGAAGGCATAGTCAAATACTTTCGTGAAGCATTGGCTCTCGGTGTATTAAAAAATATCCCCAAAGAGAAATTGAATTAAACAGCTTTCTGCTTAGGCTCTGCTTCCGGACGTGGCGTAGATACCGGGGCTTCTTTTTTTGTACCTAATTTTTCAGTGATTTTACCAGCTTTACCAATCTTACCAAGTTTTTTAGCTAGAGTTTCTTTTTCTGGGCCCACTTCTGTAACCTCAGCAACTCGCTCTTGAGTCTTGCCAGTAATTGCTGCAATTTCTTCTAATCTTTTTGCTTTTAGTTTTTCATGAAATGCAATCTCACCCTGAAATCTGGCAATACTTCTGTCATGCCGATCAACATTACTTTGAACTGAGGCAATTGCTTTATTTTTCTCATCCTCTTCCAGAGTTTTTAAATATGCTTCGTACACCGGTTTAAAATCGGCAAAGACCTTTTTAAGATCATTTATTCCTGCAAGAGTAACGGCTGGTACCCCCGGATACTCCATTTCTGACTGATCAATAGCCATATCTGCTAATCTGATAATTTCCTCAAATTTATCTTCATTAAAATAACTCTGCTTTAAGCCGGATATTTTACTACCATCCCTCTTTGGATCTAAAGCACTGACATCACCAGCATCCAATTTTCCAAATATCATCTGGATAATGTTTGCTGATACCTTATCCATAGTGCCGCATCGTTCAAGTAGAAGGTTATATTCTCTACCACCTTTTTCCAGAGAGCCATCTTTTGTCTTTAAATCATTACAAGCTCTTAAATAACCCATAAAAGCGATTTCTTTTGGGCTTAGAATTTCATTTTCAGGTAATGCGTTTTGTAATTCAGTCATATTTTTGTTTTTTAATGTTATCGTATAATTATAGCAAAAAATGGCTTAAAAATCAAGGTACTAGTTGTCTGAACCGCTGATTTTCATATGATTCAAATGATTTCGTTGACACTGATTACGCTGATTTACGTTGATTATTTTGATTACCATTCAGTAGAGACGTTGCAATTCAGCCTTCGTAGCACTACGGCGAAGTAGGCTGCAACGTCTCTACTGTGTTTGGGTAAACGTTTTTATACGACAAAAAAATAATTAACGAAATCAACGTAAATCAGTGTAATCAATGTAATCAATGTCAACGAAATCAGCAAAATCAGCGCGAATCAGCGGTTCAGACAATAAAATAGGCAAATTTCAATCTTGTAGTTAAACAGAGTGGTTACTGTATTACAACGCTATCATCAGCATTCTCCTTATTAATATCTTGCCCTACTTCACCCTCCTGCCTTCTTACAATCTCACCCGCTTTGCCAGGCGTAGCAAGTTCTTCGGTTAAAGCTTCTTTTTCAGGAGACATCTCCATAACTTCAGCGACTTCTTTTTCTAGATATGCCTGCTTAATCGGTTCAAAATCTTTCATCGCTCTTTCAATCTGACTCATTCGGATAACTAACTCATTGGGTAGTAGTTTTGCAATTTTACTCTTGGTATTAATAAATTCCATAGCCTCTTTTGTTTTATCACCTAAGAGAGGTATTAATATTGCAATTGTTTTTCGATCTTCAGCGTCGTTTACATTCAGATCCCTGACTGTATATAAATCAATTTTTTTATTAGTTAAACCAAAAATAAATGGAATTGAATTAATAAATTCATGATTTATATGACTGCATTCATCCAAATGATCATCAACAGCTCTCTGAATCCTTTCATAAATGTCATCATTTGCGTCCAAAACGTCTTCATCATACTCGGCCATTCTTTTTTTCGTAAAGATGTAGTGAAGACATGATGTAATTAATCCATTTATTTTAATACTATTTTCGTATTCAAACGGATCTTTTCCGGTTTTTTCTAGAATATAGTTTGCTATTTTATACCTTTCTTCTCTCAATATATCAATTTTCCTGTTGATTTCATCACTTTCTGCTCTGATTTCGGGGCTAAGACCGTCTTCATCGTCCCATTCTTCATCGTCCCATTCTTCATCGTCATAACTCTGTTGGATTAAATTATTATCCTTCTCTTCAAGCTCTCCAATCCTTCTTTCAACTTCTTCAAGCTTTTTTAACTCTTCAGCTTCGTTAAATTTATTTACAACTCTTAACTTTGGAATATTTATATCATCCCCAACAGAAACAATAGTAGACCTTTTATCGCTTTCCAGTATCTCTTCTGCAAGTGCTTTATCCCGCTTTTCAATAATTTCTTTTTCTTCTAAATTTATATCTTTTAACAGCGCTTCTAAGTGCTTTCTTTTAAGACCAATTTCATACAATTGATCTTGCAAATGCTCAGTAGATTCTGTGCTTTGTTGATTTTCCTGTAATGCTTGCATAAAAAATTGATTGTTCTTATCATTATACAGTATTTTTGATGTTTTATCAATGGTAAGGCTGTTTTTTGCTAACTTATGCCATTATTCATTGATATTTAAGCCAAAATTTGGTATAATAGAGGGATGATAAAAAAACTAATCAAATTCATCGGTCTTGGGGTAATAATCCTTGCTATTACGGCATTAATTATCAGACAAGGATGGTTTATGAGCTTCCAGCAGGGGCTTCAGAATAAGTTTTATGATTATGATTCGGCGAGTTCAGAAATAATCATCGCTACAATCGATGAAAAGAGTATGCAGACTAATAATCTGGGACCATTTAATGAATGGAAACGTGCTTATTACGCGCAGGCTATTGAAAAACTAAATGAAGAGGACATTGCTGCAATTGGCGTCGATATTACTTTTCCTGACCCGTCGAGTCATGGAGCTGAAGATGATCAGATTTTAGCTGATGCTCTTT
>JAUXDO010000086.1 GCA_030618315.1 Candidatus Peregrinibacteria bacterium
GTTCCGCTTAGCGAGATGGGTCTTTTTAATTCTCTGACTGTAGAGATAAAAAAATCTTGTTTCTCCAGTTTTTTATAGTACTGGCGTTATCTTTATTTAGCACTTCAAAAAAATAAATAGCTATTTTATCAATAAATTGATCTATATCTCCATTCTCATCAACACGATCATAATTAACCTCTCTTCGATCAATATCCATAATGTCACTTATTGCATCTCTCACTTTTTGCGGTAGTTACGTTTTTACTAATAAATGCTCTAATGTTGAATAGACCAGTGTAGAAGCTAGCGCTATTTCTATTGTAGAATCCATTGCTTCCTCATCCATATGCTCAAGTTTATCTAGCACTTCAGACTCCATCTCTTCACATAATGGTAATAAGTCTTGAATCAAATTATCTTCATCAATTATTATTCTATTTTGCTTTGCGTCCTTCTCTCCTTTATATCCAATGCGTATCATACCTACAACAGTAAGATCATCTTTTATTCTATCAATTACACCCTGTTCATCAAGAGATAGGATGCTAAGAGACCTAGCTGAGCAGTCTTTAATTATACTTGGATCAATTTGTTCACCTTCTAATGTTATATTTTCAAATGACATATTATATATTTAAATCTGTAGCTTGCTAATTTAACACTTTATTTTATTATTGTCAAATATAACCATGTAATAAAAAACCGCCCCATATTAGAGCGGTCTTTAAAGGTATTTAATTAAATACCTTTCCTCACAAATGTTGTTACTGAATTCCCTTCAAGATATTCTTCAACAGTCTTTTCGTTATCTTTTACAAAAGATTGTTTGATAAGTGCTGATTCCGCGCGAAATTTCTTTTCTTTACCAATCATGATTCTATCAAGCATCTCTTCTGGCTTTCCTTCATTAATCAACTGCTCTCTCCAGATATCTCTTTCTTTGATGACAACATCTTCCGGTAAATCTTCCGGATTGATTACAACTGGATTCATAGCGGTAATATGCATTGCGACATCACGAGCCTTTTCAGCATCAGCAGACAACAGATTTACGACAGTTCCGACTTTGCCGTTTGTATGAACGTATTCAGCAAGGCCTTCACCTTCTACTAAGTCGATTTCTATGGACATATTCTCGCCCAACTTTGTAAAAAGTTCTTTAAGAGAAGTATCTGCTTCAGCCTTTGCTGCATCAATTCCACTTGATAATGCAGTTTCAGCTGCTTTGTTTGAGATAGATACAAACTCTTCATTTTTTGCTACAAAGTCTGTTTCGCAGTACTGGGTAACAATAACTGCCTTGTTTCCATCGATTTTAGTTGTAATTAATCCTTCTGAAGTTTCACGTCCAGCTTTGGTTACGGCTTTTGCTTCACCTTTTTTACGTAGGACATCAATTGCCATCTCCTCATCCCCTCCTGCTTCTTCGAGGGCTTTTTTGCATCCCATCATAGGAACCCCTGTTCTGTCGCGTAACGATTTTACTTGTGCTGCGGTAATAGACATAATTTTAAATTTTACCCGTTCTCCGTAGTGTGTATTTGTACGCCTTCGTAGATTATGGAGAACGAATATAAATATTAGTTACTACGAAGGATGAAAGTTTTAAATTTTAAATGACAAATTATTTTTGTTCATCTGCTTTTTTATCTTCGGTGGGTTCGTCAACCTTTTTCTCTTCCTCGGACGCGCCATGGCTCGTCCCTACGTTATCGGATTCGGTAGACTTACCACATTCGGCTGGTACAGGTACTTCTTCTTCTGGCTTAATATCCCCTGCTTTTAATGCTTCATCTTCTACTTCTTCCTCCTTTGTTTTAAGCTTTAAAGCTTCTTCCAGTTTACATGAGGCATCGTAAATAAATGGAAGTTTTTTCCATTTTCCGGATAGAGCTGAAAAACCCATCCATAAAAAGATAACAAACTGCAGAATCAGGACTAAATCCATTATTAAACCAAGGACTTTAAATAAACTGAGAGAGAAGAAAATAATAGCAACAAGCATCCCCTGTTTACCGTGAAAACGGCAGAATTTACTGTCTTTTTTTAGGTAGAATGGAACAATTGCAAAGAAACCGATATAACTGAGGGTTGCGATTGTACGTTCGTGAAGAGTGGTCATTTCTTCGATTACTTCTTCTTTTTTCTCCTCCTTCTTCTTCTTATCATCTGGTTTTTCCTCAACCTTTTCCTCCTCCATGGACGCGCCATGGCTCGTCCCTACGTTGTCGGATTCGGTAGCTTCTTCCTTTTTCTCTTCTTCAGGTGATGTAGTTGTATCTTCAGTCATAATTTAAAAAATTATTGTCGGAGAGCGGAGCATCAGTGAAATAAAAATGATAAATGCTAAATGTTAAATGAAAAATGTTACTCTTTTCCTTTCTTAACTGTAATTGCCTCTTTTGCCAGTCCTAAAATATAAGAAAGAGATTTAATAGCATCATCGTTAGCTGGAATCATGTAATCAACAAGATCCGGATCAGAGTTACTATCTACAATGGCTACAACTGGAATTTTTAGACGCCTTGCCTCTTTAACTGCGATGTTATCCCTGATAGTATCAGCGACAAATATTACATCAGGAGCACCATCCATATTTTCTACACCGGAAAGAGCTGTAGAAAGAGCCTGAATCTTCTTTCTTAATTTAGATTGCTCCTTTTTAGTGTATTTAGAAAGCTTTCCATCAGCATCGTCCTCTTTTAACTGTTTAAAATAATTAATACGCTCTTTTATTGTCTTAAAATTTGTAAGAAGACCAGGTATCCACTTATCTGTAACAATAGGCATACTTGTTGAATCTTTAATCTCATGAAGAAGCTTACGACATTGCTGTTTTGTACCAACAAATAAAATTTCCTTGTTGTTTTTAGCGGATGTGTGTAGGAAATCCAGAGCCTCAACAAGTAATTTTGCTGTTTTTTGTAAATCAAAAATATGGACTCCGTATCGATTTCCGTAAATATACGGTTTCATCTTTGGGTTCCATTTGTGAGTCGGATGACCAAAGTGCAAAGCACATTTTGCCATCTCTTTTAAAGAAATATCTGACATAATCCTTGGGGTTATCGCTATATTTCTTCGCTTCCACACTTAGTTCCCGCTTAGCGGGACAGGATGTGCAGATCAGAAATATAACTTATTTAAAATAAAGCCTTGATATTTTAGCGGAGGGATTAGTTTTAAGCAAGCAAAAATCCAATACCCGAAAGCGCGGTGCCGTCACCACGCCTGCGAGGATAATCATCCTCGCCTTCGGGTTTTGGATTGTGGTACAAATTACCACTTCGGATTTTGAATTGTGGTAAAATTACTGCGAACTAATTATCAAAACCTATGTCCAACAAACCACTTATCAACTTTCTATTCGAACTCGGCCAACTGCGTCGAATTAAACATGAAGGATATCGAATGGCTGGAGTGGAAAATCCCCTGTCCGTTGCCGATCATGCTCTGAGAGCTGCACAGATTGCTTTCTTTTTAGCCAAAATGGAAGGATTTGAAAATCCATATGAAGTGGTTACAATGGTTGTTTTTCACGACATTGGCGAATGCAGAGTCGGTGATATTCACAAAGTAGCCAACAGGTATGTTGATGCGGATGAAGAGGGTGCTGTAAAAGACCAATTGAAGCCACTTGATGATGGCGATGAAATATTTGAATTATGGAAACAGTGTGAAAACCGCTCATCAATCCCCGGAGTTATAGCAAAAGATGCTGATTATCTGGAAAAAGCTGTAACCGCAAAGGAATACGTTGAATTAGGTTATAAATCCGCACAAAACTGGATAGATAATGTAAAAAAACACCTTCAGACCTCGTCCGCAAAAGCACTTTTGGATGAGATGGTGAAAATGGAGTCAACGGATTGGTGGAAGAATTTGAAGAAGATTTAGTAGAGCTCACTGTGAGTTCTTGGTGTAATGTAAAGGGATTCCTCGACTCCCGCTAGTCGCTCGGAATGACGATTGCCAAAGGGTAGGGAGGGCGGAGTTTACGTAGTCGAGGAATCCCTTTACTTATTACTTTCTCACCAACTCAATCACCGATTCCATATGATTAGTCTGCGGGAATAAATCGAATAACGCAGATGATTTTATTTTATACTCTTTTAATTTTGGCAAGTCTCTTCCGAGTTGCTCCACATTACAAGAGATATAAATGAGGACTTTCGGTTTTAGTTTATTGATTTCAATAATCGTTTCCTGGCTCATGCCACTGCGTGGCGGATTGGTTATTATATACTGTTCTTCGGGAAATTTAACTTGTTTTAAACGCTTTGCATCCATGCAAATTGCCTCCATATTTTTCACATCGTTTAATTTGATATTTTCGTTTGCTGCAACAGTGCAAGCCTCAAAACTTTCGACTGAGATTACTTTGTGAAATAAATCGGCATTGATTATCCCAAATGCGCCGACTCCGCCATAAAGGTCCAATAAACTCTCGTAGGCGGACAAGCGCTTGTCCGCTTTCGGTTTATTGGTGTGGTTTATTAAAAGGCCATGTACATATTCATGCATTTTTTCCGCCATAATCGAGTTGTTCTGGAAAAACCCCTGAGCGCTGTAACGGAAGGTTTTGCCCATTATCGCTTCCTCTAACATATCACTCCCCTTCACCACATCGAACTCTTCACCAATACTCTGTGAGCTTTTGGCTTTTGTATATGTAATAAGGACATTGTTAGCCGTTGTTTTCTTCGCAAATTCTTTGACTTTTGCAACTGCTTCATCCAAACGAGGTGATTCTTTGCTTAATACAATGGAAATTGATGAATCGTTTTGCGGTGTTCGGATTACTGCGTATTTATATGTACCCTCATGACTTTTGACATTAAACGCATCGAAGTCAGGACCAAAAAAGTCAACTATTTCCTTATTTAATTCATTCAGACGTTTATTTGATATTGCACATTCGGACACAGGCAATGTTTTCCACCATTTCCCTTTTTCCCTAAAGCCAATCCCCTCACCAGTAAATGTCATATCCATGCGATTGCGGTAATTCCATTCTTTATCTGAAAAAACCTGAATATCATCATA
>JAUXDO010000108.1 GCA_030618315.1 Candidatus Peregrinibacteria bacterium
CGGCACAGCAAAAAAAGTTTAGATTACAGAGAGGAAAAAATCAATTTAAAAGTGATTTGATATAGACCATTGACTTTTCACTTAAAATATGCTAGTATACTCTCCAAACAAAAATTCAAATGGATATCTTACTACAAATATGGGGTGGCTCTTGTTATCTCCTCAATAAAATTCTTCTTTCGAACGCTGAGGGGGTAAAAAATAACAGGAAATTGAGAATTAATGCATGGTTAATATACTTAATCGGTCTTCCTGCGTGGATTATTATCCTTTTTATTCAACGAGACTGGATTGCTTCTGGTGTTGAGCTGGGCGGGGTTCCGGCAATGATTTTAGGACTAGTAATATCTATGAGAAGGTTTAAAAAAGCTCCCAAATTACTTATAAGGGGTGTTGAAATATGCGCTTATACGGTTCTTACAATTGGAATAGCATATAGCTTATATGAATATGGTGGGATTACCGCACTTTCTCAATTATTTGAAATCGGAGTTATGGCAGGCTTTCTTATCGGAACAAGTATGCTTGCAAAAAGGAATCCTGATGGATGGATATTTTATATGGTTATGAATGTTAGTATGGGGTCACTTATGCTTCTTCAGGGCAATACAATCCTTGCTGTTCAGCAGGGATTTTCTTTATATTTTGTTATCAGAGGGTACATACTTTCAAGAGATCAGCTTCATAATGTTAGATATTCAGGGTTGCTGAAGACGAAAACTGCTTAACAAAAAACCCGTCCCGCTAAGCGGGACGGGTTTTTAAATGCTAAATGATAAATGTTAAATGATAAATGCTAAATATTATTTTCCTTCATCCACAACCTCTCCTTCCTCCGCTTCCTCTTTTTTGTCCTCATTATTATCGGTTACTTTAACATCATCATCCTGAGCTTCTTTGTTTTCGGCTTCTTTGTAGATCTCAGTACCGATTTTCTGAGCTTCCTGTTCAAGTTCTTCAGTAGCGGCTTTAATGACTTCGTTATCAGTTTTTTCATCCTTTAATAATTCCTTTAACGCATTGATTTTTTCATTAACAGGTTTCTTTAAATCATCTGAAATCTTTGCATCGTTGTCACGCATCATTTTTTCAAGCTGGAAGATTGTTCCGTCTGCTTTGTTGCGGATTTCAACTTCATCTTTCTTCTTTTTATCTTCTTCAGCATGTGTTTCAGCGTCTTTTTTCATATTTTCGATTTCCTCATCACTCATACCACTAGCACCCTGAATGGTAATTTTTTGTTCTTTCCCGGTGCCTTTGTCCTTTGCTGTAACATTTAAAATTCCATTAGCATCAATGTCAAAAGTAACTTCAATCTGAGGAACCCCTCTTGGTGATGGCGGAATTCCGTCTAAAATAAATTTACCAAGGGATTTGTTACCTTCTGCCATTTCACGTTCACCTTGCACTATGTGTACATCAACACTTGGCTGATTATCTGCAGCTGTTGAGAATGTTTGTGATTTAGAAGTAGGAATTGTTGTATTGCGCTCAATAATATTAGTTGCCACACCACCTAAAGTCTCAATACTAAGTGATAGGGGAGTTACATCTAATAATAATAGGTCTTTTACATCTCCCATAAGTACACCACCCTGAATTGCAGCACCAAGGGCTACAACTTCATCCGGATTTACTCCTTTATGTGGTTCTTTTCCGAAAATATCTTTCGCAATTTTAATTACAGATGGCATACGAGTCATACCTCCAACCATAATCACTTCATTGATATCGCTGGCTTTTAATTTTGCATCCTTAAGAGCTTTTTCACATGGTTTTTTTGTCTTTTCAACAAGTTCGCTAATTAACTCTTCCATTTTTGAACGGGAAAGCTTTAGATTAAGATGCTTAGGGCCACTTGAGTCCGCAGTAATAAATGGAAGGTTAATATCCGTTTCCTGCGCGGAAGAAAGCTCAATTTTTGCTTTTTCAGCACCTTCTTTTAATCTTTGTAATGCCATTTGATCCTTTGAAAGATCGACTCCATCAGATTTTTTGAATTCTTCTGCAAGCCAGTCTATCAATACCTGATCAAAATCATCACCACCAAGGTGAGTGTCACCATTTGTGGAAATTACTTCAAATACTCCATCGCCCAGTTCCAGAATTGAAATATCAAAAGTACCACCACCAAGGTCAAATACTGCGATCTTTACATCATTTGCTTTTTTATCCAAACCATAAGCAAGTGCCGCGGCAGTCGGTTCGTTAATAATACGTTTAACTTCTAATCCGGCAATTTTACCGGCATCCTTGGTTGCTTGACGCTGAGAGTCATTAAAATATGCGGGTACAGTAATTACAGCTTCAGTAACTGGTTCTCCAAGATAAGCTTCGGCATCAGTTTTCATTTTCTGAAGCACGCGTGCAGATATTTCTGCAGGACGATACCATTTATCACCCATTTTGATCTCAACTTCACTGTTTTTTCCAGCTTTAGTTTCAAAAGGCATCATTTTTATCTCCTTTTCAACCTCATTCAATTTATGCCCTATAAAACGTTTTGCAGAAAATATTGTGTTGTGTGGATTTGTAACGGCCTGACGTTTTGCAATTATTCCAGCTAGCCTTTCATCGTCTTTTTCAGCGATGACAGATGGAGTTGTACGATTTCCTTCCGCATTTGGAATGATAGTTGGCTCACCACCTTCCATCACAGCCATACAGGAATTAGTTGTTCCCAAGTCTATACCTATTATTTTACTCATGTTTTTTCTATTATGTAATAATTTTTTTAATGTTGTAAGTTGTAGGTTGTATGATTAATGAATGATTTATGTTGAATGTTGTATGATTTATGGCCTATTTTATTGCTTGCAGCCTACAACATTCAACATACAACGTAAATCGTACAACTTTCAACAATATTTAGCACTCACTATTATAGAGTGCTAAATTTGATTGTCAAATTATTTTTTTGTACCATCTCCGACTTTTACCTTAGCGGGTTTAATTACGTTATCGTTTAGCAGATATCCCGGTTCAAATTCTTCAATAATTTCATCCTTTTCTCCTGGCCCTGTCATAAGTCCTTCGTGCAGGTTGGGATCCAGTTTTTCACCCACTGTTTTAATTCTTTTTACTCCAACTTTTTCCAAAGTCTTTAGTAAATCGTCATGAATTTGTACAACGCCTTTTGCCCAGTCATTATCTCTTAAGTCATCTGGCATATGCTCTGCGCTCCTATCAAAATTATCGATTATTGGAAGCAGTATTTTTAGAAGCTCCGCATTTGCAAACTTAACAAAACTGCCCTGTTCTTCTTCAGTTCTCCTTTTGTAGTTCTGTAAATCTGCCATTGCTCTTGCTAAAGCACCGGTTAATTCTTCTACCTGCCTGCCGGCAGGCAGGTTTTCAGCATCTTTGTCATCGATTTCCTGCTGTTCGTCATTTATTTGCTGATCTTTGGTCTTCGCTTCTTCTATTTTTTGCTTTAAATTAGTGTCGTCGATTTTGGCTTCGCCCTTGAGGCTTGTGTCATCAAGGGGAATATCATTCTCGTCAGTCATATTTAATTTTATTTAGATAACGGAATAAGTTTAGCAAATATATTGTGATTTGAAAAATAAATAGCGATTAGCAGTCAGCGGTTAGCGAATAGCATTTTAAGCTAACCGATAGTCGTTAACCGCTATTTTCACATTTTCATAATCAGCAGTTGGAATGTAATTTTTCTCAAATTACAATCGTACAGTCTAGGTTTAGTATGTAATTGAAACTGAATTACCACAAGTAACTTTGTTCAACCTCTGAACAACACAAACTCTGTAATGGTAAGTCATTGCTCTGGCTACTGTTTTATCAACGTGATTAGCTGTTCCGGGGTTTGCTGAAGA
>JAUXDO010000115.1 GCA_030618315.1 Candidatus Peregrinibacteria bacterium
TCTTTATCTCCTGCTTCTTTAATGGTGAATTTAGAAATAACACCTGTTTTTAAAACCGGAAATTCTTCTGTATCAGAAAATTTTGAAGCATAGGCCTCTTTGTATTCATACTTTAAGCCAGGTTTTAAGCCTGTTGGATTCATCGCTGGCAATAAATCTAACTTCGCAAAATCTAAACTAATTGCATAACTCGGATTTAACCCCTTTTTAAAAGTCCTTGCACTAACCTTCGTAGATTTATTGAGTTTTATTGGCGATTTATAAATCGGTGAAGTTTTTGTAGGCAAAGTCCCATCTAAAGTGTAGCGAATCACAGCATCCTTCTCATCAACTTTCATTTTAATCTCCATCGTATTCAAAAATGAAATATCATCAAACAAAATACGTGGTGTCGTTGCTGATTTATACTTTTCTGAATAAGGTCTATCTCCTTTTTCGATTGCCCAATTTTTATTGGGAGACGCACCCATTACAAATTTAAGTTCACCACCTTTCATAATATCTTGATGCATCAAAAATGATTTGGAATAGGGCTTTCCATTCAAACTAGCAGATTGTATATAGCTATTTTCGATACTATTGTTTTCTGTTTTGATTGCAAATTGATTTCCATTTTCCAGATTGATTACTGCTTCATCAAACAATGGAGAACCAATCACATAATAATCCATTCCGGGTGTCACCGAATAAAAGCCCATCGCGCTTAACACATACCAAGCAGACATTTGCCCGGCATCTTCATTACCACTAATTCCATCTGGCTGATCTGAATATAAGGTATCCATAATCTGCCGAACTCGTTGCTGAGTCTTCCATGGTGCTCCCACATAATTGTATAAATATGCCATGTGATGACTCGGTTCATTACCATGCGCATATTGCCCAATTCTTCCTGTAACATCTGCTAAATACATTTTAGTGGTGTCCGTTTCTGTCGTAAAACAAACATCTAGCCATTTTTCAAACTTTTGATCTCCACCCATCTGGTCAATCAATCCTTCTATATCTTGTGGCACAAATAAAGAATATTGATATGCATTCCCTTCAGTTACATGATTTGATGCCATCATAGGATCAAAGGAATCTAACCATTCAAAATCACTCGATTTCGGGCGCATAAATCCTGTAGTTTCATCATATAAATTTCGATAAAACTGTCCGCGCTGATTGTACAAATGAAAATCGGCTTCATTCAAATCCTTCGCCAAACGAGTGACAGTCCAATCATCATAACTATATTCTAGCGTACGAGAAACTGACTGACTAAATTTTTCATAAGGGATAAAACCTAGATTCAAATATTCCTTTTTACCCTCTCTTTTTCCATTAGATAATTTCTTCATTGCTTCTAATGCCTTGTTGACATCATAATCCCGAATTCCTTTTGCATAAGCATCTGCAATTACAGGAAGTGAATGGTAACCAATCATTGCAAATCGCTCATTTCCAGAAAATTCCATTATCGGTAAATAGCCAAAATTATCGTGCATTGCTAAAAACGACTTGACAAACATATTTGTTTTCTCTTGCTGAATAATGGTATATAATGGGTGCAACCCCCGAAAGGTATCCCACATAGAAAAAGTGGTGTAATTATCAAAATCATTCGCTTTGTACACCTTATGATCTCCACCAAGGAATTGTCGATCAACATCTACATCAATATCAGGGTGGATAAAACTGTGGTACATGGCAGTATAAAAAGTTCTTTTTTGAACCTTTGTTCCTCCTTTAATTTCAATTTTATTCAATTCTTTATTCCACGCGTCTCTCGCATTATTTTTAACAAGTTCAAAATTCCAATGTGGTATTTCGGCCTCCAAATTTTTACGGGCGCCTTCTACACTTACTCTTGATAAAGCGACTTTTATCATAACCGATGGCTTGTCTTTCAACTCAAACTGAAAAAAGGATTGTAGGTCTTTTGACCCAGACTCTTTTACTTTACCCAGATCTTCACCTTTACTCCGAATTCCATAATTGATAAAAGGCTTAGAAAATTCAGCAACAAAATACACTTTATGTGGGCCGGCCAAACTTTCATGCGCTTCACGAAAGCCCGAAATCTCTGTATTACTTTCAATTTTAACGAATAGACTATCAACTACATCATCATTACCATGTGTAAGATCTAAAATTATGTTGGCCTCCTCTGTTTTTGGGAAAGAGTACTTATGCATACCTACTCGAAGTGTTGCCGTAAGTTCTGCAAGAATTGCATCGTCTTGCAAATGGACTTTATAATATCCCGGTTCGGCAACCTCATCATTATGAGAAAATTTGGATCGATAGCCATCTCGAGAATTTGTAACACCCCCCGAATCGAGTTGAATTTCACCAACGGTTGGCATAAACATTACATCTCCGCCACCGCCTTTTCCTGTTCCGCTAAAATGGGTATGACTAAATCCTAATATAGATGCGTCTGAATAATGATATCCAGAACTGCCGTCCCAAGTATCTACTCGTGTATCCGGACTTAACTGTACCATGCCAAAAGGGAGCGTTGCGCCAGGAAATGTATGTCCGTGCCAAGCAGTGCCAATCATTGGATTTACATAATCTGCCAATTCTTTCTTTGTTGAAGGCGAATTACAGTTGCATAATAGGGTTGCTAAAAATAGCAATGTTGCAATTTGTAAAATAAATCTTTTGGTTTTCATATTTGGTTTTTAATGTAATTAAATGGTACCGTTGCACCAGGGTATGTGTGGCCGTGACCACCTGTTCTTATAAATGGATTTACAAAAGATGCTAGGTCATTCGGTTTTATAAGTTTTAGTCTTAGTGTCACAACTTAATAATATGAGACCTGCAAATACTATCTGGACTATTGAAAAATTAAACCGTATTCTCATGATTTTTATTATTTAATGAAATAAGACCCTTTTTGGAATTTCTTGCTTTTTAATTCCTGGTCCTTTCCAACTTACACGTAAGGCTTTTCCTCCACCCATTTGAAAATATTCTAATTTGATAGCGTGCCAACCTGCTTTCAGAGCAACTTTGCTAAAACCTTCTTGTACCTTGTGATTCAAATCATTATTTACCAATAATTGACCATCTATATATAATAAACTACCATCATTAGATTCAGTATACAGAGTGTAAACTCCCGATGTTGGAACCTTAATATACCCATCATAAGTATAAGAAAACACTTCTTGATCACCTGCTTCTTTAATGGTGAAGTTCGGAATAGTACCTGCTTTTAAAACTGGAGATTCTTTGGTGTCGGAAAACTTTAAAGCATATGCTTCTTTGTATTCATACTCAAGTTCAGGATTTAATTTCTTAGGGTTTATTGCCGGTAACAAGTCTAACTTTGCAAAATCTAAACTGATTGCATAACTCGGATTCAATCCGTTTTTAAAAGTTCTTGCACTAACTTTTATCGATTTATTGAGTGTAATTGGAGATATATAAATCGGTGAAGTTTTTGTAGGCAAAGTCCCATCTAAAGTGTAGCGAATCACAGCATC
>JAUXDO010000019.1 GCA_030618315.1 Candidatus Peregrinibacteria bacterium
ATCAAGATATTTCTTTTTTAATGCACACAGACTATTACCAATCTCCAAAATCAATATGATGCAGTTACTTCAGCCTCTTGGAGTGCTTGTGGGTACTTTTATATTTTTCAAAGACCCGATCTCTCTGCAAAAAATCGGAGGTGCGGTTCTTATACTAGTAGGAGCATTTTTATTGATATATAAGAGGAAAAAGATTGTTCCGTTATTAGATGAGGAATAGCTCGCTTCACTCGAATTTTAAATTTTCAATTTTAAATTTTAAAACTTTTTGTAAATTGTAAATTGTAAATTGTAATTTTAAAATATTCCTTGTAAACTTTTTTACGAAAACCTAACCCAAAATATCATGGAAAAATGGAACCTAATAGAACTGCTTAAACAAAAAATTAAAGAAGCTGGTGGCCCTGTTTGTTGCCACGCCCATTTTGATAAAGCCTACGTAGTTACTCCGGAAACTCTGGAGATGACTCTTGAGCATATGGAAGTAAAATGGGATTTATGGAAAAAGGTAAAAGAGGGCTACACTCATGAAAATCTTGTTGAGCGTATGTGCATCAGTGCAGAAAATATGATTTCTCAGGGGTCAGATATTGTAAGAACTAATATTGATGTAGATAACACAGTTGGAATGATGTGTATCGAAGCTGCATTGGAAGTTAAGGAGAAATATAAAGACAGAATCAATATTCAAATCTGCTCGCAGGTATTAGAAGGTGCAATGAACCCAGAATCAAGAGCTATGATAGAAAAAGCAGTGCCATACGTCGATGTACTTGGTGGCCTTCCATCACGAGACAGGCCTAACCAGGGTGAACATCTTGATTATATTTTTGAAATAGCAAAAAAGCACAATAAAACAGTTGATGTTCATATCGACCAAAACAATGACCCTGATGAAAAGGATACCGAGCTTCTTGCAAAGAAAGTTATCGAACATGGTCTGCAGGGAAAAGTGAATGCAATTCATTGTTGCTCACTCGCTGCCCAAAAAGACGATTACATGTTAGAGGTCATCAAACTGATTAAAGAAGCTGACATGAGTGTTGTTGTTTGCCCACGGGCGATGCTGGATAACATGCAACCACGTGAAAAGACTGGCCCAATCCACAACTCAATTGCTCCTGTACCACAGCTAGTAGAAGCAGGAGTTAATGTGGCTCTTGGTGTGGATAATGTACATGACTACTTCTGCCCGTTTATTGACGGGAATATTACTGAGGAGCTTATCTTTTTACTCGAAACAACTCGTTACTACGATGTAGATGAGCTGGTAAAGATTGCTACAGTGAATGGTAGGAGAATTTTGGAGGGAGTGAACTAAAACCTAAAATGCACAAAAAACCTCCCATGATTATTCATATCCACTTCCAGTCGATGGTATAGCTTACGAATATGCTTTTGATCTAAAAATCTTTTAACCTTTTTCCGCAAAGCACCAGTCCCCTTTCCGGGAATAATTTCGACAAGCTTTATCTTTTTTTCGATAGCTTCATT
This sequence comes from Candidatus Peregrinibacteria bacterium, assembly GCA_030618315.1. GTDB lineage: Bacteria > Patescibacteriota > Gracilibacteria > UM-FILTER-43-11 > UM-FILTER-43-11 > JAFGCT01. The sequence continues at coordinate 1,495 of JAUXDO010000019.1, forward strand.
AATAATCCGATTTAACTCGGCATCGATCTTTCCGCCTTTGTTGTAAATATCGTGTAAATCGAGTTTAAGTTTTGCCATGTGTGGATTATACCATTAATAGCCTTTTTGGCTTGTTTTAGCTGTTAAAGTATGATATAATGTTTAGATAAATTTATAAAAATGAAACTTCTCAAAAATACATATAGAAATTTTCGCCCAACCAACCTTAAGCGTACCGTTTGGCAGGATGGTGGACCGGATGCCGGAGTAGACTCCGGAATGTCTTCAGAATATGAAGAAGAAGATTTTGCTATATCTACAGAAACTGATAAAGAAAAGGCACGCTTAGAACAATTGGAACGATTAGAAGCACTACGGATTGAGGCAAAAGAAAAGCGTGACCAACTTACCCAAGTGGAATTCTACAAAATGGTAGGTGATTATGATTTTAAAAAAGCAAAAAGCTTTTGTGATTTTATCGCTGACTTATACAAGGAAGATCTAGGCAAACCCGCAAAATACATAGAAGAAGATGTAGAAGAAATTACTATAGAAAGAATGAAAGAAACCCTTGCTCAAGTTGCAGAAATAGCTACAGAAGTGGTAGATATTAATATGGTGATAGAGCTTAAAAAGAAATCAGTGAGTCATCAAATAGTAATATCTTCGGAAGAAGAAGATGGAGATAATGATAAACTATGGCATCCAGATGGGATATTTTTTACTTTAAAAAACGAGAAAGTAGAATTTTGTAATCTTGGGTATTTATTGACAATACCGAAAAGTGCGGAAAATGATAAATCTACAAAAAGGCAAAAAGCGGAGAGAGAAAGAAGAAAAAGAGCTCAAGGCAAACTGGCCCAAATTGATGATTTAAAAGAGATTGTATCCAAAGATAAAATTCCTGAAATGATGCTTAGTATGGGCATAGAAGCTCTGCCTATGGATTTTTTGGAGAAACTGAGCTACCCGTTAGATCAAATAGCAATACTACAAAGCAATATGGAAGTAAGTAATGATGGGGAATTTATACCATATACTGAATATGATGAAAAATTCTCTGAGCTATCAGAAAATGTTACTAGAATTATTGATGATTATATCGATAATTCACCTATTGAATCACCTGAGAAAGAAACAGCCATATATCAAGATTTGAACAAAATTAAGGCCTTAATTAGGAACTTATTCGGAATTGAATAAACCTGAATTAAGCTTAAAATATATCGAATATAATTATTTTATCTTTTTAGGTATAAGCTGAATAAAATATGCAGCAATAACAGATGTAATCGGTATTATTAAGACTATTGATGCTGCACCAATAAATATTCGGACTAGCTCTAATGCGATAAAATCAAAATTCAAAAATTCCGTTGCGTTATTAAATCTGGACAATGTCATTAAGACTAAAAACGGAAGAGAGGCGGCAAGATAAGCAATAAGAAGAGTATTAACCATACTCCCAAGGATATCCTTGCCGACATTCATTCCCAACTTGTAGACTCTTGCAAATGTAGCTCTTGCACCTTCTTCAATAGATTCAAAAATCGCGGAGCAGATTGAAATTGCAACATCGATTAATGCACCAACCGCACCTAGAAATAATGAAACGATTAAAATATGCCGGATATTAATATTGGGATATTGAACAAATAAAGTTCTAAATTCTTCAGAAGGGGTCATGCCGATTTGAGCAACATCAACAAAAAAGAATGTAAGAATAAAACCTATTAAATAACCAGCAATGACAGCCAAAATTGCACTCAGGCTTTTTTTATTAAAACCATGTATCAGTGGAATCGTTAGTATTGTAATAAAGAATATATAAATTATACCGGATGCCAATATTGGAAATCCTATTCTTACAGAACTAAGGATAACCCCATAAAACAAAGCAAATGAAATAATTACACTTAAAATTGAATACAGACCTTTTTTTCTGCCAACAAACAAGGCGAGTAAACAAAAAATTACAAATATATAAATCAGACCATTAAAGTGATAGTAATCGGCGATATCATAACTGACTTCTCCATCCTCATAGCTCGAATAATAAACACTGACTAGATCTCCTTCCTTATATTCATCCTGAACCATTAAATCACTCAGTCTTGTTTTTATAATAGTTTTTTCACCAAGGATTCTTACGGAATAAATATCGTCCTGCTTTTCAATAACCTGACCTTTTAAGAATTCACTTTGCGAATCAGTAACATATGATGAATGAATTGCCGGAGATCTTGAAATAAACACCATAAATGCAATTGCAAGAAGCCAGAAAAATCCGTAAACGATATATATTTTCTTCATTATAATTAATTTTTCAAAAAGTTATTCAAAACTACATTCACACTACCATCTTCTTCATGATATTTAATTCCCTTTTCACTTAATGAGGATAGCATTTTTTCACCTATCTTTCCAAGAATAACAACGTTTACATCCATATCCGCAAGCATTTTAGCAACAGCTGTACCTGCACCACCACCACCTACTGCGAATGGATTTGATACAGTATCAAGCAGAGTCTTTTTCTCATCAAATATTAAATAATAAGGAGCTCGTCCACCGCGTGAACTTACATCTGAGTCCTCTTTTTTTCCAACTGAAGCAATTGCGATTTTCATAGTTTTTTTAAGTTAAGAATTTTATGTACAATTAATCCGTTAATAATAGAAAACAAAATCATATAAACAGAAAGAACAACTGTAAAAGCTACACCAAAATAATAAATCATCATTGGTAGAAGTGGAATTTTTACAGCTCGATTATACAAAAAAGTGGTAATAAAAGCGTCTTTCATTCCTTTGTCTTTTAAATCACTTAAGAGCGGATACCACATGTAAATAGGACCTGCCGACAAGACACCGGTAAATATAGCTATAAACCACCCCTTAAAACCAGCACTTTCTCCTGTATATTTAATTATTTTTTTAGCATCCAGAAATAAATTTGAAAGAAACATTAATACAAAAACCAAAATAAATATAGGCAGGATTTTATAAATAAGATCAAATAGCTGAATGACAACTATTTTGACCATATCAAAATTTAAAATAGCCAGAACCAGATAGCAAATCGTAATCAAAATTAAAAAAATCCATTTCCCGCTGATTTTTTCAAGAAGTTTATTAATCATATAAGCGATAATGTAAAAACAGTCAAAACAGCCACAATTACAGATGATATAAAGGCTGTTGCATTTCTGGTAATAGCAAATTTCCTACCCAACATTAAAGATTCTGCAGGCAGTTGTATTATACCAACAGTAACCCAACTTAATATAAAAGCTGTTACGGCAATTAGACTAACACCCTGACTCAAAAGCTCTCCGCCCAATATATAACTGATTAATGGATTACCAGTAGATATACTGCCGATTGTAGCACCAACTAGCGGATCTACAACTTTATTACCGGTAAAAATACTAGCATAAAAACTATTAGGAATAAGTGCTAAAACAAGACTAACTAACATAATCACACCTAAAATAATTGGCATAATTTGCTTAAAATTCCTTATGGTCTGAAAGAGTGATTTTTTTAATTTATATTGGATTGCTTTCATAAATTATAGATTTATTCCTCAATTTTAATTGCCTTTCCTTCTACCAAAGCTTTAGCAATTTTTTTATTAGCAGAAGAAAGAATTCTCTGAAATGTACTTTGGGAAATATCCATTTTTTTAGCACATTCGATCTGATCCAGATTTTCCAGATTTTTAAGCCTCACTGCCTCCATTTCATCATGCCCCAAAGATACTTCATCGAGCCCGCTTAATGGCACACCACGAGGCTTAAAGTATATAACTTCAGGATTGAATCTAATTCTGCGATTTTTTCTTGGTCGAGCCATAATAATTAATTAACCTGCTATTCCTATCATTCCCGGATTAACGAGTAATGCGATACCCAATAAAATCATAATTAAACCACCGATAAATTTTATAATCTGCATCTGCTTCTGGCTTATTTTTTTACCCTGAAATGTGTAGCCAAATATTGTTATAACGACAGCTAAAGGTAATACATAAACAAAGTTATAAAGCAGTAAATATCCATAATAACTTATAGTACTTAATACCTTGGCTGATAATATTCCTGTGTAAATTATTGGAAATCCTGCTGTACAAGGAAGTTCAACCAAAGAGGCAAAAACAGCTAACGCGATTGATGAAGAAATCAAAACAGGAAATGTGCCTTTTTCAATAATATCCTTCATATGTTCAATTTTTCGAACCAAAGGACCCTTGTGTTTATCCTGAACCATTAAAGTTATACCTTTTCTATAAAATAAGAGCTCCTTACAATTAATTACACCGGCAATTAATGCAATCATAGCAAGTGTGATTCGAAGCGGTGTTATGAATCCAATAAATTTAAATATATTGAGCCATGCAGCCATAAACAAAAAGTAAACTACAAAAACTACAAAAATAAAACTAAACCCAACAGCATAAATCCTACTTCTAGAATGAGATGCCGATGTAAGCAGTGCTAAAAGGAAAGTAAGAACAAATAGATTACAAGGATTAAACCCGTCCACTAAACCAATAAGAAGCGTAAAAATAGGAAGTGGCAAAGTGTAACCTATTTTTTCCAATATTTCAGGGGAAACATTTTTGGCTAAAAGGAAAAATCCAACAAGAGCGATAGTAGAAATGCCAACAATAATATAATCTTTTTGTCTTTCAGTTAAGCATATACATACGCTTCTGGCTGTCCAGAATTTATAAAATAGATAAAAAATACTAAAACTAATCAGAGCAATCATCCACCAATGCCAATTTTGCCAAGGGGCTTCCGATGTTTCATCTATGTCCAAACCAGATGTTTCAGTCGGTATATCTGTCTCTTCAACCGGTTCAATCATCGGATCTGCAACAGGATCTGTTGCATCCCCCTTTATCTGGTAAGAAATTATTGTTTTTTCATCATCGGGGATAGCGTTAGCTACCTCTTCATTTTCCTCAATTTCTGCCAACATTTTATTTATTTCACTTTCAAGATTATTGAGAATAGGCCGATCACCTAAAAAATATGTCCCATTTAAAAATACAATAGGCACACCTCTTTGATTGGCTGGGATTCCATAGTCTTCAAACATCTGCGTAAGTCCTGAGGAATTCACAGAGTTGCGATATACCTCATATTGTCTGACATCAAGATCTGGATATTTTTCAGCCACTTGCTCAATAAATGGTTCTACCTGTCCGCAATGCGGACATCCATCTCCATAATAAAAATAAAGTATTGGATCTTCAGCATTAGCAATTTGGGAAAAGCTAATAAAAAGAAGAAGTGTTAAAAAAATTTTCTGTATTAATTTCATAAGTATTTAAAAATTTAGAGAGAACTACTTCTCTATTCTACTACTTTAAAAAAAATATATAAATTATTTTTCATCAGCAGGAGGCTGAACACCTCTTCCAAGGCCTCTGCCAAGTCCACGACCCCTTCCAAAGCCTCTCCCGGGCCTTTGGCCTTTTGGTGTTTTAGGGTTACATGGCCCCATACCTCTGCCTGTCATAGAACCCTTTCCTTCAGGTCCTGTTTTATCAAATTCTGGCATAATATTTAAATTAATTAATAATACATTATGAATATATATTCATAACTAATAAAAGTCAAATAATAATTACATACGTTAATGTTGAATGTTGTAGGATTTAGGTTGTAGGTAATCCTTAATCATGCAACTTTCAACTTACAACATTCTTAAATCTTACAACATACAATTTAAATCACTAATTAGTACAACTTAAATCTTTTAAAGAACATTTAAAAAGAGTAAAATGACAATCGCATTAAAAAAACAATAAATATGAACACACAAGTCGTTATAGAAAGCATTGAACACGCATTGGTAATCGCAATATTTGTATTCGCGATGATGGTTATTGTGGATTATTTAAATGTATTAACAAGGGGGCAGATGAACAAGGTGATGAAAGGCGGAAGGCTTAGGCAATATACTATTGCTTCATTTTTAGGATCTACTCCGGGTTGTCTTGGAGCTTTTACCAATGTTTCTTTTTATACTCATGGACTAATAAGCTTTGGAGCTATTGCCGGAGGAATGATAGCAACATCTGGGGATGAAGCCTTTATTATGCTAGCAATGTTCCCAAAACAAGCGATACTTCTGTTTATACTACTTTTTGTATTGGGAATAATTCTTGCATGGCTTACAGATAACATTATTAGAATATTCAAAATTAGAACATCTGAAAATTGTGGAATATCCACTTTTGATAACAAGAATAAGGAATGTAAATGCTTTGATACCAATGCAATCAAAAACATTACCATCACACGCGTATTAATGGTGTTGCTGGCGCTTACCTCTGTTATTTTGATTGTCACTGGCACTATCGGTTCACAGTCCTGGGACTGGAAAAGAATTACAATTACAATACTACTATCAATAACTTGTTTTATATTCGCCACAATTCCAGAGCACTATCTTAGAGACCACATATGGAAGCATATTGTAAAAAAACATTTATTGAAAATATTTCTCTGGTCATTTTTCGCAATTCTTTTTGTTCATTTAGGTCTTCATCACTGGGATTTGGAATTGTTTGTACAAAATAATATGCTATGGGTATTAATCATCGCCTCATTACTCGCCGTTATTCCTGAATCAGGTCCACATCTTATATTTGTAATGATGTTTGCACAGGGTCTTATCCCCTTTTCAGTACTTCTTGCCAGCTCCATGATACAAGACGGTCATGGAATGCTACCAATGCTTTCCTATTCAGTTAAAGACTCTGTGCTAATAAAAATATTCAATTTTATTTTTGGATTAACAATCGCAGGCGGACTTTATATGCTTGGGTGGTAAGCAAAAAATTATTGTAAGTAATTAATCATAATAGCTAATTACCTTCTTCTTCTATTATTACCACCTGGCTTTTTTGCGCTATATCTAGTTCGAGTTCCAAATCTTTGTGGTTTGATTTTTGGAACTTCATGTTCAGCAGTAGGCAATCCATCTGGCAATTTGGATTCTATTAACTTTGTTTCAATTAAACGCTCGATCTTTCGGAGCTTATCACTTTGACTAGGCATAATAAAGGTAATAGCTAACCCTTTTTTTCCAGCTCTTCCTGTACGACCGATTCGATGAACATAATCTTCAGCAAATTCAGGAACATCGTAGTTAAGAACCAATTCAATATCACTTACATCAATTCCACGAGCCGCGATATCAGTTGCAACCAAAACTCGATACTTTCCTTTCTTAAAACCCTCTAATGCTTGTTTACGTTGAGGAAGAGAGCGATTAGAATGAATCTCTGCAACAGTGAATCCTGATTTTTTCAAATCCCTGCAAATCTTTTTTGCTCCGTATTTAGTTCTACTAAAAACAAGCACTGTGCCTTTATACCTTCTAAGCAACATTTCCATCATTGTTCGTTTTTGATTTCTGGTAACAATATAAATCTCTTGAAGTACTCCTTCTGCAGTAGAACCCTGACGAGCCACTTCCACATGAACGGGTGTTCTCATATGCTGTGCAGCCATTTGTACAATCTCACTTGGCATAGTTGCAGAAAAAAGCATAGTTTGTCTATCTTTAGGTACAACATGCAAAATCTTTTTAATCTGAGGCGCAAAACCCATATCCAGCATACGATCAGCTTCATCTAAAACAAGTATATTTACATCACTTAAATTAATTGTTTTCTCTTCAATATGATTAATAATACGTCCTGGAGTTCCAATAATCACATGAGGATTTTTTCGCAAATCCAGTTTTTGAAACCTCATTACAGCACCTCCAATAATAATAGCAGTACGTAATCCAAAAGATTTAGCTATCTGCCTTAAAGCTTCATCTACTTGTATAGCTAATTCACGAGTGGGCAATAATATTAACCCACGACCACCATGTCTGATAAGACGTTGAATTATTGGCAAGCTAAAAGCTAATGTTTTACCGGTACCGGTTTGAGCCACCCCTATAATATCCTCCCCTTTCAAGCCATCAGGTATAGCCTGAGCCTGAATAGGAGTTGGAGTTATAAATTTTAACTTATTCAATACCTTTAGAATAGGAGTATCAAGACCTAAATTGTTAAAACTCGGTTCACTTGAATTTCCAGTATTTTTTTGTTTATGCATTATGTTATTTAAAAAAGTAAAAGCACTATATATAAAGTACTTAGGAATGTCAATGCGACAAAAAAGTAGCTTGAATTAGCCATATTTAAATGGCTCCCCCGACTGGATTCGAACCAGTGACCTACCGGTTAACAGCCGGGCGCTCTACCACTGAGCTACAGGGGATTATTTGGTTTACTCTATGATTTTAACTCTATCCTGCAGTCTCTTTCTTATCGTGACCTATCCCGCAATCGCGGGAGCGCTCTACCACTGAGCTACAGGGGATTATTTGGTGAAATTTTAAGCAATATTTTCATTCTCTTACCAAGCTTTAAACTTTTTAGCTTTTTCTCTCTCTTTATTGCTTCAGACCGTGTTTTAAATGTTTCCGTATAAATCAGACTCCATACCCCTTTACCTTGCGTCCACATCTCTCCACTGCCTCTATTGTGACGCTTTATTCTTACCTCAATATCTTGAGTCTGTCCAACATACGTTCTACCTTCTGGATTTTCCAGAATATATACTGACCAATTTTTCATTTATAATCTATAAAATTCTCTATTTACTACATCCGAAACTCAGAGTGACCTATCCCGTGGACACGGGAGCGCTCTACCACTGAGCTACAGGGGATTATTTGTTTAAAGTGGATTATCTGCAGGCGTCCCGCTGAGCGGGACTACAGGGGAATATCTCATTGCCTAAGTAATTTAATGTAGGTAATTCTTTTTTGCAAGGTATTTTTTGAATTTTTGACAGATATCACAATTGATAAAAAAACTGATATATTTTAAAATTTTTATAAAGCCATAGACAGAATCCAAAATATATGGGGATGACAATCGGTAGTTTTTTAACCGTAAAACTATAAAATTACTCTATTTTTGCGATATATTATTAATCTTGACATATCCACCATTATAGTGTAAAATACTCGGCCGGACATTAAGTTGTCCGGACCCCCAAAGCTTTTGGGGATTAATGGGGATTACAACCCAAACTTGTTCTTTTACTCTTCTTTTTCCTTTCCGTCCATCGGATACCTTCTTACGATCTTCGTAAGCGCAAAGTTTCACGACTTTCGTGAAAAAACAGGTGTCTGTATAGGCCAACGACGAACGTGACGGAAAGGAGGTGCTGCTTGTTAAGTAATGCCTTTCCCATCGTGGCTCACCGGATTTTCCAGGTGACAATACGTTGACCACTTTAGGTACAAAGGCTCGATTCGTTTCTATGCTGTTTTATAGCATAAATCACGTATCAGCCTCAGGCTATATATAACTTGCTTTGATGGATAAGGTGTTTCACCTAATTCATTCATTGCGGGTCGCAACCTGAGGTTAACCTGCGCACCAGCGAAGGGAAAAACCTGTGTTGAGAAGCTTCGGCTTATCTTCACAAAGCACGTACAGCTTATGTACAAACAAGTTGAGGTGGTCTTGGATCGCCAGAATAGTAGTTGAGGAGGCTTTTATAGCCAATTCACATCTATCCTGGACTCGTTCCAACACCATATCCCTGTATACCTCCCCCTGACTTCGGTCGGGGGGAGATAACTTAATGATTTCTTACCTCATAATACTCAAGGTGATTCTTTGTATATCCATTATATTATTGACTTATTAAGCTAACTTTGCTACAATGATTCGATAATTACTAAAAATAAACTCAATGGTGAACGCAAAACAAGCATTAACAAAAGGGCAAAAAGACAGAATTAAAGAAGCTTTTAGTGATGATACAATAGTAGGAAAAGAAATAATTGCTTCATTATCAAAAACAAGAGGCAGAATAACCAATCAGCTTGAAAGAGACCTTAGGAGATTTTTTAAGTCAGAAGAAGTGTATGTTCCGCAGGTAATTACAAGAGAAACAGCAATGGCAATGGAAATTACCAGGCAGGCATTATTAGAAGTAGCCTAGTTTTTCTTCCCCTCATAATCCTCAATCGCCTTCTTAAGTCCATCAATCGCCAGAATGGAGCAATGGACTTTTTGTTTTGGCAAACCTCCAAGGTCTTTAACTACTTTATTCCAGTCATATTTTTTTGCCTCTTCTAAACTCATCCCCTTTACTTTCTCAGTCAGAATTGAGGCAGTAGCGATATTGGATGCACAGCCGAATGAGAGAAATTTAACATCCTTTATCTTCCCGTCTTTCACTTTTATATAAAAACCAAGCTGGTCACCGCATACAGGATTCCCGACTTCCGCAAAACCGTCATAATTCTTCATTTCCCCGATGTTTCTTGGATGAAGGAAATGATCCATCACCTCTTTGCTGTAGTTTAGTGCCATTTTTTTATAAGTGCTCAAGTGATAAGTGCTCATGTATTGATTTAAGTTGTAAGTTGAAGGATTTAAGAGCTAACTTACAACCTACAACTTACAACCTACAACTTATTAATCATTTTATTGGAGTAAAACTCCGTAAACGTCTAACAGTCTCAACTAGTGAGTCGACTGTGTAATCGATTTCTTCTTTTGTATTAAATTTACCGAGTGTGAATCTAATATTGCTATTTAAATCATTATCTTCAAGACCAATTTTACTTAGAACACTGGAAGGTCGAAGGTTTTCCGCGCTACACGCAGAACCTGTTGAAACGTTGATACCTTTCACAGATAAATCCATCAAAATCGCCTCCCCTTCTATTCGTTTGAATAAGATATTGAGATTATTAGGTGTTCGATGTTCAGTACTTCCGTTTAAACTGACATCATCTATTTCTTCCTGAATACGCTTCCATAAATACTGGGTTAAATCAGATACCTGATTTATATATTCATCCTTTTCCGCATAAGCCAATTTAAGAGCCTCTGTCATGCCGACTATACCGGGAATGTTATAAGTACCACCTCGAACGCCATATTCCTGCCCACCACCATGTATTAAGGGTGTAACGGATCTTCTATCAGCAAGATATGCGATGCCAACGCCAAGAGGACCATTAAATTTATGAGCGGATAGACTTAAAAAATCCACCCCCCATCCTTTTACGTCCAAATCAACATAAGGAACTGCCTGAACAGCATCTGTGTGAAATAGGATGTTGTTTTTCTTGGCAAATTCTGCAATTTGTTTAATTGGCTGAATAGTTCCAATCTCGTTATTGATTGTCATTACAGATATCAGAATAGTTTCCGGCTTAATCATTTTTTTAACCTGATCCAATTCCACAAGCCCATCTGAGTTAACTGGAATTAATTCGATATCAAAACCCTGACTCTTTAAATATTCCGCGGACTTTTTTACTGACGGGTGTTCAATGGTAGATATCAAAATATGCTTTCCTGGTGTCTCCGTAGCTTTAGCAGAGTATGACTCTTTATTCTTTTCAGCAACTCCTTTGATTATCATATTATTTGCTTCAGTAGCGCTGCCTGTAAAAATAATGCTTTCCGGATTGCCATTGATAAGTTTCGCAATCTCCTCCTTACACTTCGTTAAAACAATATGATTCTCTTGCCCCATCGCATGAATTGATGAAGCATTGCCATATTTAGAATCAAAATAAGGTTTCATTTTTTCAAGGACACGAGGGTCCAGTTTTGTTGTCGCCGAATTATCGAGGTATACGTTCGTCATGTTTGTCTATTCTATATTAAAAATTTCAAATTTCAAATTTTTAATGTATTTTGTATACAACAAATTATTCATCCATAATGGAATTCTCCAAAGAAGACATACAAAAGGAAGCTGAAAGACTATTTGAAAAACTTAAAAAAGTCGATTGGACTTTAGAAAAGTGTGAAGAAATCGCACCGCTTACTCTTGAGATAAATCAACTAAAAAAAGAAAAGAATGCAGTGATACTTGCTCATTCATATCAACCGCCAGAGATAATGTATGGAATTGCCGACCATTTAGGTGACTCGTATGGACTTAGCATAAAAGCAAAAGAGACTGACGCAGATATTATAGTTTTTTGCAGTGTTCACTTTATGGCGGAAACAGCAAGGATTCTAAATCCGACAAAGGAAGTCAGAGTGCCGAGCAAAGCCAGCTGCTCTCTTGCTGAATCAATCACCCAGAAAGACATCAAAAAATTAAGAGAGGAGTATTCAAATGCTGGAGTTATTTGTTATGTAAACACAACTGCTGAAGTAAAAGCGGAATGTGATGCGTGCTGTACATCCTCAAATGCATTAAAGATTATTGAAGGAATGCCACAAAATGAAATTATTTTTGTACCTGACGAATTTATGTGTGCAAATCTTCAGCAACTAACTAAAAAGAAGTTAATATGCTGGAAAGGAAGATGCATTGTTCACGAAGAATTTGGAGGTGATACCATCAGACAAATTAAAGATATGTATCCAGAAGCAAAAATACTCGTTCATTCCGAATGTGCCCCAAATGTTGTGAAAGAATCAGATTTAATGGGAAGTACAACAGATATATTAAATTACGTATTCGATTCAGACGCAAAACAATTCATGCTGGTTACAGAATGTGGGATAACAGATAGAGTAAAAGCAGAGTTCAAAGAAAAAGAAGTTCTGGGAAGCTGTATTCTTTGCCCTTATATGAAGGAGATTACACTTGAGGGTGTACTTAGTTGCCTAAAATCCCCTTCCACGGATCAGATAATCGACCTACCAGAAGATATTATCAATCGAGCTAAAAAGAGTTTGGATAAAATGGTGGAGATTGTTGAAAATAATAATAACTGAAGGTGCGATTTCGCAATCACGCCGGCGAGGATAATAATCCTCGCCTTCAGATATTAATTATTTTTTCTCCGTCTTCTTATTCAACATAATAGTCAAAGTAATAATAATCACGGCGATTATTAAGCCTACAATAAATTTCAATTTTTCATCGGTACTTTCCCATCCTCGTATAAACGCCCAAAGGATCATCACAATACCAGAGCAGGCAATGCCAGCGCTGATATTTGTAATATATAAACTGGTTATATTAAGCAAAAAGAAAGAAACCACTAAAGCAATCGTACCTAAAATGCTGGCTATAATAAAAAAGTTCCTGCCATAATCTTCTTCCGCACTCCTATATTCTTCATGACATTCCTCCATCTTAGTATCTCTGCCTTCCCTATCACTAATCTGACTCCTGCATTCACCCAAAGTCATATCATCTGTACACCCTTCATAAAGCATCACAGGTTCTTCATATCTCGGCTCATTACCACAAAAATCATCATAATCCGGTTCAGGATAAAATGCTTGTATACCAAGCAACATAGTTACATAAACAACAACAGCGATTCCAATGCCGAACACGGCGCTTAGTACTTTAGACATAGTTTTTTGATTAAAGATTCAAAATTGAAGACCTGCCGGCCGGCAGGCGGGTTGAAAATTACGTCGTTATTATACCACATCAAAGATATATATCATCCTGATAAAATACTGCATACTACCCCCGTGCAACACTATACACAGGCTTGTTTAATGTAACCCTATTACCATCAAGAGCGTATATATTAATAGAAAAGTAGACAAAGTTTCATAACTTGACTTATTCACATTAATAGTATATTATAATCACCTCCATTATTTTATAAAATATGAAATCGCTCTCTGAAAATATTGAAACATATCCTGATTGGCTTACCAAAGAACAAATAACAGTTTTGGAGCATCTAAAAGATGCTGGATCAAGTGGTATTGATCAGCATAAATTTTATATGCATGCGAACAAAGAAATTGGAGTTGATTCAAGCGGATTTAGCCAACTTATTTCAAAAGAATTTATCAAAACAGCTTCTGGGGAAAACAAGCATGATAATAGATA
>JAUXDO010000125.1 GCA_030618315.1 Candidatus Peregrinibacteria bacterium
CTTTTCCTGATGCCTCTGCCTCTGTCCAACCGGTCATCTTTTCGGCTACCAAATTCATGTGGACAATATTGCCGAGTATATCAGTAGAAATAACAGCATCTCCGATGGAAAGCAGTGTGATTCTCAAATTCTCCTCGCTTTCGGCAAGTTCTCTCTGACTCAATTTGAAAAATAAAATTGCTCCAACAATAATACTTACTGAAATTATCGAATTGAGTATTATGATAAGTTTTACAAGAGCGTTAACTCGTTGGTTAATTTGATTGGCCAACAGCTCTAAGTTAAACTTGAAAAATTTTCCAGCTTCATCAAAGTCAGACATAATCCCTTCTAATCGATACAGTTGCAACATCGATACCTTGACCTTTGCTTCTCCGGAATATGCCTTTTCAACGAGCTTTATATAGCTATGCTCTTTCAATTCATGACCTAAGGATGTATCAATAATATTCTCATAAAGCTTGTTGCAATTATTCAGTTTCTCTTCAGCAACCTTCCAAAGCGCTTCAGTTCTGTCAATTTTATCTTTCAATTCACTGCCAATAAGCCATTCAGGGGCGTTTGTATCGATTATCCCTAGGGAGTTACCGAATGCCTGTTTTTTCTCGTTCCATTCTTTTAGTGATATTTCTGACCTAAATAAAAATCGATTTGTGGTGCTGGAGTTGAGTTCCTCCCACAAAAAACATGAATGGATTGAATCTTTTTCAAGTGTTTTTAGCTGAAAGAAAAGTTTGCCTGAGCAGACGATTACAACTAGTAACATTAAAAATGGTACTATAAATGTATATAAAATTATATTATGTAGCTTTTTCATTCTAAGAACTCAGTCACTTCTTTATGATAACCTTTTGCAGCTTCCTCGGCGGTAATTTCACCAGCCATTATTTTTTGTAACCATCCTGAACCCATTAAAATCATATCGGTAATTTGGGGATGAGGTGGAGGAGTTTTACCGTATTTTTCAACCCATGGTAGGATTTTAGGATATATATCTAGAATATGATCATCCTTCCATACCTGATATACAGGGGATGATCCACCCGGGCTATCTCCTTCTCCTTTGGCATAAATTTCAGCTCCCTCACCCATAGTCACCCAGGTCATAAATTTCATGGCAGCTTTTTTGTTTTTAGACTTTTTATTTAAGGCCAGATTAATAGTTTGAACGTACATACATCTTTTAAGTGTTCCATCCTCCTGTATTACCCCTGGTGGTGGAGCTATCTCAAATTTATCGTAGACATTTGGTGATTTATCCTTATCAATCAAATCCTGATAAAATGCACTCCACATTATGGCCATCGCAACTTCCCCTTTCTGGATGATTGCGGAGACTTCTGGATGTTCAGCATTGACTGCTCCGGGAGGAAAGACATTGTTCTTCGCCAGTTCTTCAAAAACTTTAAAGCCTTTTACTGCAGCTGAATTATTAAATTTAGTGCCATCTTGTTTTTCATTCAGCATTCTAGCCCCATAAGGCCACAAATTTTCCAAAGCAGCGCAGAATGACCACATCTCGTATTTTCCCTGCATAACTGCACCATACTTCGTAGGTGAAGCAGAGTTGAATGTTTTGGTGAATTTCTTCGCTGTCTCAACATATTCTTCCCAAGTGGCTGGGGGAACGGGAATAAGATCCTTACGATAAAACAGAAGCACTTCACTCATATCTTTAGGCAACATGTAGATTTTTCCGTCATCACTTTTTACAGTTTCTAGAGCAATCGGCAAAAAACTCTTCAATGAAAGCTTTTTGCCGTCGGGAGATGTCATTATATCCTTGTCAGAAAGATACTGTCCAAGTGGTTCAAGGTGCTCTCTTATTTTACCTAGATGAAGAGAGAAAGGATGGATTATATCAACATTTTCTGCACCAGAGATCAGTTGCATCTCAAGTTTTCCAAAATATCCAACGCGTTTAAGGGACGTTGTTTTGACGTATATGCCTGTTTTTTCGGCATAGTTTTTATTCCAGTATTTAACCGTTGGAATCATCGCTTCTGATTCAGGCCCCTCAAACATCTGGATCGTAACAGTAATTCTCTCCGACTTAGATTGATCAGCATTATCACTGCATCCAACTAGACCGAAAAACAGAAGTGTCAAGACAATAATTCTATACATAAGTACACCTATCTTTTTATTTGCTTTTATTTCCTTTTATACAAATAACACACTATTACTGCTTTAAAAGCTTAGATTTAATTTCCCCATAACTTGTTTTAAATTATTCTCATCTTTAAGCATTAGCTTTTGGAAATAATACCAATTGCCATTTGCCCTCAGTAGGATTCGTTTGGCATCAACAGTTTTCGCAATTGTTTTTTATTTCTCTTCGTTTTAATATATCTTTATTTGCGAATTACGCAATTAAACTTGGAGACAAGCCGAGAGTCAACGCTCAAAAAAATGAAAAAATTACTCTTTTCAGCCAATCCAATTTATAAAAAACAATTATCGTTTTGAATTTTACTAAGTTAAAATGTATAGTTGATAATTGGCTTGAATGACGATTGGGGTCACACCTATGATTTGACAATATAAACTCTCTTCTGAACTCATTTTTTATTTTTTTAGCTGCTTTCCCTAACTAACCATT
>JAUXDO010000029.1 GCA_030618315.1 Candidatus Peregrinibacteria bacterium
TGATTGCTGATAAGCGTAAAGAGCTCCTGGAGAATAGGGTGCTGGCAAGAAATAACGGGGCTCCCAAAGTCCAGAAAGGTCTTCCTAAAAGCCCTCCTAAAAAGAAGTTTGTCAGAGGCAGAAAAAAGGCGTATAAGGCTCCAGCACAACCAAGAGAATTTGAAAAAACAGAAGGGGAGTCTGAAACTCTTACTTATAATGGCATTGAGCTGACATTGATAAAAAGTTTTGCTAAAAAAGAAGTGCCTGTTCGTGATGAAAAAGGACATGTCATGTATGAAAAAGATGAAGATGGAAAATTAATTCTAGACGAGAAGCGTGAAAAAATTAAGGTTACAGAAAGAAAAGAAATAATTCAGGTTGTAGATATTCAGGGAGGACGACTTAAGGGGGTCAGTATTGGAAATGTTTACCAGATAGAAACTTTGCCGAAAGCGTTAAGATTTGCGATGTTTCCGGAGCAGGAATCTGCTTATCTGGCTGAACTCAGGAAAAAAGAAGAGGGGAAAAAGGCATACAGAGATGAACAAAGTAAATTGCATAAAGGCAATGAGCAAAGTAAAAATAATAAGGATAAAGAGAAAAAACAGGGTGGAAAAAGGGGTAAAAGGGCTGCTTAATTAATTAAAGCGGTTAGCAGGTAGCGGTCAGCGGTTAGTAAAAGCTAATCGCTAGTTGCTAGTCGCTAACCGCTTTTAATTAATTCTGTCTAATTATAAGAGGTAAAGTCATATTTTGAATCTCTACAACTTTTACACCTGCGATTAATGGATCGCGATTAGCTTTGATGGCTGTAATAAGATTTTGAAGCTTAGGCTGAAAGAATTTGTAATAACCCTGAAGGCTTTCGTAAGCTCCGATTTTTGCTTTTATTTCTGACTGACTTTGCTGAAGACCGATGAATTTGCCAAGTTCATCTTCTGCGTTATCGCCATGAAACATATCCAAATTACTAAAGAATGCGTCTTCACTTAAGGTAATTTGTGTTTCTTTGCTGATTGAATTTCCTCTTAAAAAATCAATTTTGTACTGTAAATCTACAATTCGTTCATTGCATTTTTCAAGTAATACAGTAAGCAAATTAATGTAATTACTCAAAGTATCCGCTCTGCTTGCTGACTGATTTAGGAACTGAAATAAGTCGACAGATAGAGCATTGTTGATCTGAGTCAAGACTTGAGTATCGGTTTGCAGGGTAGAATTTATATCGATAGTCTTTTCACCAAGATAGTAAGTAGTAAGTATACTTTTTTGAAATGACTTAGCTGTTGCCTGATCCATTTTGGTTAAATGCTGGCCCGTGCTAAGTGTATTGGTTACCCAGATACTATTCCCTAGTGCATTTAAAACATGTACACCGGTTTCTTCACTTTCAGTTTTAACATCCATACCAGGAGGTCCTTTGATTATCGGTTGGTCACCGACTAATTGAGTTGTATTTAGTCCGATAAACTGTCCGTCAGTTGGAATTTGTGCGAGATATTTATCATAACTATCAGCAATCTGCTCATCCAGTTTATAATTACCCAGTACTCCGGTTTGATAACCGTGAACCTGAGTATTTATATCTTTTCCGCCTGGAACGAAGAAATTTGTAATGTCTCCCCAGCTTAAGAAAATTATAATTGTTGCTAGAGTTACAAGAAAAGTCGTAAAGAAAACACTCCAAACTTTTTCACGGTATACCGGGCGCTTTAATAGCTCCTTTAAGCTTTTATGCGCTTCGTGATGTTTGTGCGCACTTTCCCGGATATTGTGTATTGGGTGTTTTGTCATTTATTTTATTACAAGATTAGTTATTACAAGATTAGTTATTATTAGTAACGAAATGCTATATAGATAATTTTGTAATCTTGTAATAGCGAAGCGTTTGTAATCTTGTAATGATTTCTATTAATTATAGCATTTATATAGCTATTTATCAATTAATAAGCTACTTTTTCTTCTTTCTTCTGTACTGAATGGCTTTAATAATATTGCTTGGAAAAAGTGTCAAACCCGGCATAACTTCCATATTTCCGGTTTCAGGATTGACAGACATTATTGGTTCGAAATCAAACATTCTGGCCCATTTTACCCTTCTTTGTTTTTTTGGTACTCTCGGCTTTCTTGGGAATGAGGGATTAATGGTTGGAAATAAAATAATATCTTTATCAAGTTCTCCACCACTGCCATCAGTATATTCTGCTGAAAAGTCAGTAATTTCTAATTCTTCCCGAGTCTTTCTATTTCTGCTGTAAGGAAGAATATCTGTATTTTTTCGTACATCAATACCCAATTCTGCAAGTAAAGGACCAGTTCGGAATTCAATCTTTCTTTGAATACTATGAATCAGACTTTCAGATACGGCTTCAGCATCTTCTTTTAGCCATGTTCTCATAATTTCTTCATTAAATTCTGCAGTGGTTATAAAGCCGATTTTTACCAAAAAAACAGCAAGATCTTTATAATTGTTGATATTATCGGGGTCATTTTCAACTGCTTCAAGATAGCTTTCCAAAGCGACCATATTGATTGCTAGCTCAGCTTCATAATCAATTGATTTTTCACCCTCTTTTTTTTCTGGAAGTTCGTTTTCATATTCAATTTTTTTTGCTGATTTCTCTGCAAGCATTAACAGAGTTTTTGTGTTTTGTGTTAATGATTGGATATTTACCGCGGTTTCACGTGTTTTTTCTGTACCCTCACCACTAAGTAAGAATTTATTGATTTGAAAATGCAGAGATTCAATCGCTGTATCTAACCCCTCTTCAATTTTTTTTATTGGTGTTTCGAGCCATTTTATTGATTCAAACTTTTTACCCACCCTTTCATCTTTCCGTTTTTCATCTTTGATTTCCTCTTTAGTCATGTCCTTTTTTCTTTTAAGTTTTTTTTGCAATTTTCCATATGTGGTCAATGCTTTTCCTATAGTAGAAACAGACTCCTGGATTTCTTTATTTGTATTTAGTTTTGCAAAATCACTAAGAATTTTAGAGAGGTTTATTGTTTCAAGCCCCAATGATTCTCTTTCTGCAGTATGTTTTCTTGCATGGGCTTTGTCTTTTAACTCAATCATAATTTTTTTATCCTGATTGAAGTTTGCTCTGTATAAGTCCCATATAGTGCTTTTTCTTTTTGGATAAATATCCCCTAAAATATCAGCTCTTGCTTTATAGTAATCAGCAAGCTCCTTTCTTTTATCTGTTTCTAAATTAGCACTTTGATTGATATAATCCTGAAATATTGGCACTACCACCGTTTTCCCCTTACTTTCTGACTGATGGGGTTCCACTAAAATGGTTCTGGCTCCTAAAGTTGTATACAGTTTATTATGTACATTATTAACCGGGTTAATCGCTGAATAAAAAACAGATCCTTGTGCCCAGCTGTAATCCAGATTTTTATCAATAAGTTTTGATTGATACCTATTAGCTTCTTTAGCTATTTTTAATCCTTTAGTAAAATGTGGGATTGTCCTTCCAATTATTTTGTATTTTTCAATTTTGCTTTCTGCTGATTTAATTTTGTTCATCTCTGCAGAGCCTTTGTCTATAGTCTTCATCGCAATCATTGTGTAGCATCTTATCAATAAATAATCTACTATCGGATTTTCATATTTTTTTATTCTCTTTAAGATACCTATGGCCTTCCCAGGTTTTTCTTCTTCCATCAGGGTAGTAATTTTTTTTACTTCTTTTCCGAATGCTTCATCGTTATAACCAGGAATTTTATGAATTTTTTCACCGGGTTTCGGTGGACCTTCAAGTGTTTTGGCAGTCTCAGCTTTTTTGTAGTTTATCTGATAAAAGCATTTTGCAGATAAGGTGATTGCATCTGAATGCATTGGAAGAAAGCTTAAAACTTCATCGAATTTTTTTAGTGCCAAATTATATTTCTTTTTTTCATATAATTCCTCTCCTTCGTAAATAATCCACTCTATCGCTTTTTTCTTCAGTAGCATCGCATCGTTTAATACCGGAGTTATAATTCCTGTTACGTATTTTGACCATCCGGTTAATTCGCTGACTTTTCCCTGCTCTCTGAATTCAATTTCCCCAACTGTTTTTAAGATTTTTAATGCTTCACTGTATTTTTCATCATCGATAAGGCTTTCCGCATTCTTAATAGATTTTTCTATTTCTTTTTGAAGTTTGCCATATTCGCATTTTCCCAGAATTTTGTCGATTTCTTCCGATGTTTGATTATCTTCCCTAAGAATGTCTTTACCCCTTTTTAGAGTGATTTTTATTAAAAAGTCACTTTTGTGGCTTGAATAACTATTTGCAAGTGTTTTAATGGCATCTTTAAATACAACAATGTTTTTGAATGGAATATTTTTTGATGTTGCGAGTAATTTAAAAATTACCTCTTTTGCTAATGGGGATTTTGCATCTTCATGAACAAGTTCTTCACAAAGTCTGAAAAATAATTTTCCTGGTAAATTCTGAGGTTTGATTACTCTAATTAATTCTTTTAGCTTTTGGTTTAATTCATCTGTAGTTTTTGGTTCCTGATTATGTTTTTCATACATTCTTACAGCTTGAATAAATTTATATGGACTCTTTTTGAAGGACTTGGAGATGATGTTTAGCGATGTATAGAATAAATTATCAATTCTTTTGTAAAAGCTCTGTTTTTCAAGCTTATTCATTGTTGATTCCTTGAATTTGTCTTTTATGTGATTTTTTGGAATAAATACTTTTTCAGATTTAAGCTCATCTTTAATCAGTGTGATGTGCTTCATAATCAGAATCGCATCTGCTCTGGATTTGCTTTTGTAAAGAGTCTCTGTAGCTGTTTTAATGTATTCATTAATATCATCAACATCAAATGACTTATTTACTTTCTCAAACAGAGATTTAATTGAATCTGGATTATCAGTCTGATTGGGTTTTTTTACTACCTTTGCTGTCGGCTTTTCTGCTCCCATGCAAATACTATTATATTATCCCCTTATTATAGCATAGAAATGGCTTAAATACAAGGAATAAGGACTAAGAAATATGAAATAAATATATGAAGGTATTACGGTTTAGTCCTTATTCCTTACTCCTTATTTCTAACAAAAAAACAAGTTTTTACCAATTGATTGCATATGCTAGAATAATTTTGTAATTTAGTTTTAAGTAATATGAAAATTGGTATAGATGCCCGTATGTACGGTGTCAGCTTTACAGGGATTGGGCGCTACACATCTGAATTGATTGAGAATTTGGCTAGTCTGGATAATGAAAATGAATATGTTGTATTTATGCGAAAAGATGCATTTGAATCATTTATGCCACCAAATAATAGGTTTAAAAAGGTGATGGCTGATTTTCCTCATTATTCTTTTGGTGAGCAGATTGGTTTTTTAAAGGTTATAAATGAGGAAAAGCTCGATTTGATGCATTTTACACACTTTAATGCGCCTATTTTTTATAATAGACCTTATGTTGTTACCATTCACGATTTAACTCTTTCATTTTTTCCGGGCAAAAAGATGACAAATTTCTTTCATAGAATTGCCTATCACATAGTGATTAAAAATGTAACTAAGAAGGCGAAGCAGATTATTGCAGTTTCTGAAAATACTAAAAAAGATCTTATTAAGGCTTTGAAGATCGATCCAGAGAAAATATCTGTGATTTATAATGGTGTTAATCCAAAATTCGGCGATGTCGATCCAACCCCAAGACCTGATTTGATGAAGAAGCTTGGCTTGCAGAAGCCATATTTTCTGTATACAGGTGTATGGAGAGACCATAAAAATATTGTCGGACTTATCAAAGCTTTTGATTCTTTCAATAAAGAAGTGGGCAGTCAGTATAATCTTGTAATTACCGGTCCGCATAATCCCACATATAACGAAATACCAAACACTATCAGAGATCTTAAAATTGAAGATGATGTGCATTTGGTAGGGCTTGTTTCAGAGGCTGATCTTTTTGGATTATATAAGAATGCACTATCATATATTTTCCCATCTTTCTATGAAGGATTTGGCTTACCGCCTCTTGAAGCTATGCAATGCGGAACACCGGTTGCGGCGTCTAACGTTTCAGCGACTCCTGAGGTTTGCGGAGAGGGGAATGCGCTGTTCTTCGACCCATACAATGCTGAAGATATGAAAAATGCTATGAAAATAATGGCAACAGATCCATCAGTTCGTCAGCGCTTGGTTGATAGAGGGCATGAGAGGGTTAAATTCTTTAGTTGGGATAAAATGACGAGGGAGGTTCTTCAAATATATAAATCGATTTAAGATTCCAGATTAGCGATTAGCGATTTTCGATTTTGTAATCAATAATCAGAAATAAAAAATAAAATCACTAATCTTAAATCGCTAATCTGGAATCTTAAATCAGTAGTAATAATGGAAAAAATAGCAGGAATCATCGGGAGAAGACTTAATCAGCACAAACTCGGCGAATCCGCCAGAGCTTCGGAGGTGATTTATAAAGCGAATGAATACCTATCCAAGACTCTTAAGTGTGAAGCTGAAGATGTTAGAGCAACTACACTCAAGGACGGTGTTTTGTGGATAAAAGTCGGTAGTGCTGTGTGGGGGCAGGAGGCTTGGGGGGTAACTGCTCCACTCCTAAAAAAACTACACGGGGAGTATGGCAATAGCATTGTTAAAAAGATTCGAACCAGGACGCAACGAGATGACCCACCACGGCAGGCAGGCGAGATGACGAGGTGACGAAATGATTTGTCTAATAATTTCGTATAGAAACTAGTTAGATGAAATGGCCTTACTAATAGTGGAGATTTTGGCACTTTTTTAGGCATGTAAAAGAACCCCTGATATAGGTAGGATGACAGAATTGTCATATCAGGGGTTTTACCGGAGCACGAATGTGCTCGATTGGACTACTTGCGCACAGCCAGTATTCTGTACTGGCCCGAAATGTGAGGTAATTCAGAAATTGATTCACGGCTAAGTTCCCTTTTCTCATAAAAGCTTAGATAGAAAACATTTTCAACACCATCTTCATCCTTCCATACAGTTCCCAGTGCCCATATGGTATAAAACTGTTGCAAGTGCGGATACTTTTTCGCAAAAACCAAGAGCTCTTCTAATGTTGCAGGCCTCATTCCCATGGTATCAAGATTAAGCATCAAATCTTGATATGTTCCCACTCCATCCAGAGAGACTAATTCAACCTGCACCGAATAGTCCTCTTTAACATCTATTTGAATGCCCTCCCTTTTAAACATTTCAACCAATGTTTCCTCTGTAGAATATCCATTTGCAAGGCCGATATCAGCCAAAAGTTCTTTCAAGGTTACACCCTTGGCAAGGTTGATAGTGTATATATCACTTTCTTGCGCTATACACCGATTAAAATATTGTAATCCGTGGTGTTCGGTCTGCACCACTGCCTTTGGTGTGCAACCAAATATCAAAACTCCCAAAAACATCATCACAAATTTTTTCATCTTTTCTTCTCCTGTTTGTTAGCCCAATTTCCATTGGGTTTGTTTATTGATTACAGCATTACTAATTACGTTATTACATAATCAGTAAACTGCAATCAACTTATTCGCAAGTAGTGTTAATGACCATTGCATAATTCACCATAATAAATATGGAAATCATATCAAAGGAAAATGACTATATACCAAAATACAATGTCTGTCTAGCAAATCCGCATTAAAAGTGCCAAAATACCAATTATAGACGGTCACATCACCTAACTAGTTTTTATACGTCATTTCGTAATTTCGTTTCGTCGCGACGAATCGTTTCGTCATCTCGTTTTTTATTTGACATTAAAATAAAACTTATATAAGCTGTTTCACGAACTAATAATTCAGTTAATTCCTAATCAATTTCAGTTGTGCTAAGAATTCGCCTGCAACGTATAGGCCGTAAGAAAAGGCCAAGTTACCGCATAGTAGTCGCAGAACATACTTCTGCTGTTAAGAAGAACCAATACATCGAATCTTTGGGATTTTACAATCCTATCGCTTCAGAGAAAGTTTTTGAAGTTGACGTAGATAAGGTGCTCGAATGGATAAAAAAAGGTGCCAAGCCTTCTAATACTCTTGCCCGTCTTTTAAAGGGTGATGGTGTTAAAGGTATGGAACCTTATATTGTTGAAATGAAGGATAGGGCAAAGAAGAAGAAAGAAGAAGATAAGGCTGCGCCTGAGTCATCCACCACGGCGGACGAGAAGGTAAGTGATGAAGAATCAAAGCCAGAAGAAGAAAAGAAAGAAGATAAACCTGCTGAAGAAGCTCCAGCTGAAGAAAAAAAGGAAGAGAAAAAAGAAGAAGAATCCGCCACGGCGGATGAGGAGACTAAGGAAGAAGAAAAGCCAGCCGAAGAACCTGTTGAAGAGTCAAAAGAGGAAGAATCTAAAGAGGAACCAGTAGAAGAGAAAAAAGAAGAGGAAGCTCCAGTTGAGGAAGAAAAACTAGCCGAAGGCGGTGAGCAAGCCGAACCTGCTGAAGACGCTAAGCCTGCTGAGGAGAAAAAAGCAGATGAAGAACCTAAGGAAGAAGAGAAATCTGAATAAATTATTAACTGTTAATTCTTAATTCTTAACTTATTAATAAAATGGCTGATGATACTTCAATCGGGGCAGACAAAGATTTTGTCGAATACGTCGTAAAATCTATTGTTGGAGAGCCTGAGAAAGTTATAGTTGAACGCACCGTTGATGATATGGGTGTTCTTTTAACGCTTCAAGTTGCCAAAGAAGATATGGGTAAAGTTATTGGCAGAAGTGGACAAACTGCAAAATCTATTCGAATTTTACTTCGCGTTATCGGTTCTAAAGACAATATTCGTGTTAACATGAAAATTGTTGAGCCTGAAGGAGGAGAGATTAGGGGTGGTGAATTGGAAGAGGACGCAAAGGAAGAAAAAAGCATTTTAGATGAACCAGAGCTTGAGGTATAATTATCTTAGGATTTAGTTTTTTAATCATACAAACCGCATGGAAGGTGGACTAATGGTCACGCATGAATTTAATATTGTTGA
The DNA here is from genome assembly GCA_030618315.1 of Candidatus Peregrinibacteria bacterium. GTDB lineage: Bacteria > Patescibacteriota > Gracilibacteria > UM-FILTER-43-11 > UM-FILTER-43-11 > JAFGCT01. The sequence goes on from JAUXDO010000029.1 coordinate 8,957, forward strand.
CCTTGTAAATTTGGCTGTAGCTATTGCAATAATTTTAGCGGGTACGCTTTCTGTTTTTTATATATTTGTAGGAGGTATCTCCTTTATATTATCAGGAGGTCAGGAAGAAAAAATCAAACAGGCTGTACATACAATCCGTTACGCTATTATTGGTCTTATCGTTACAATCCTTTCAGTAACCATTATTAAAATAGTCGGTTACGTTTTTGGATTCGATCTTTTAAGTTTAATAAGCTGGGATAGAATATCAAGCTTGATGAGTGATCTTATCGATAGAATTGTCACAGGTGGTTCCCCGGGTATGCCTGGAAGCGGGTCTTTGCGTTAGCAAAGATTTAACATTTATCATTTAACATTTATCATTTTGTTATCAATGGATGGTTTTTGATGTATGGCAAAAAACTAATCACAATAAATGTTAAATCTCACATGTTAAATGTTAAATATTATTCATCTTCTCTCATCGCACTTACCTGAATATTCTTCCAGTCGTAAGGAAATTTGAAGTTTTCAAAAGCACGTACCAAGGTTGCAAAAAAGCTCCATGGGCTTCCTTTGCTATACACAAACGCATTACCACTTTCCTGTACAGGATCGTAGTTAGAAACAAAGTCTTGATTGGATACAACAGGGATTACGCCGTATTGCATGGCTTGTTTTACTTCATGAAGACACTCGTCGCTATCACAAGGTGCAAGAAGTATGTTTGCCGCTGCATAGATCTTTCTCTTATTTTCATCGTTATCCGGAATAATAATAATTTGTTTGCCGTAGTCTTTTGCTAAATCTGTAAAATATTTCTGATACTTCGGAGTTCCGATCGCAGTTAAAACAATTTCAACAGGCATCTCTAATATTCCATTCATCACATCCTGAATAATACTGATGTTGTTAGTATCTGTTAAAGGGTATGTAATACATAAAAGAGGTACCTTTTTATCGTAAGGTAAGCCAAAATCTTGACAAAAAGCGATTTTATTTTTTTCCTTATTCTGTATCATCTTTTTGCTGTATTTCTGATAAATTTTATTATCGTAAGCAGGTGTGATAGTATTAGGCATATCTTATTTTATTTAAGAATATCGATTGGCGATTTTAGATTTTTGATTTTACTTAATCTAACCATTATAGCATAGTTTTATAGCGAAAGAAAGGCTAAAAAGCACTCATCATACATTTATCATTTGTCAAATTTACTAATTATTTTTTAAAATTATTTTGTGGACGAAACAATATTTAAAGAAAACAAGGATAAGGAGAAGTTTATAGTTATAGATGGCAATCATCTTATACATAGGGCTTTTTACGCTATACAAAACCCTTTAATGACATCAAAAGGGGAACAGACCAACGCAATTTACGGCTTTGCAAGCATGCTGCTCAACATCATAGAGCTGGATGACCCGAGTCATATTGCTATGACATTTGATGAAAAAGCGCCCACCTTCCGTCATGAAATGCATAAGGAATATAAAGGCACCAGAAAGCCGACTCCGGACGAACTGAAAGATCAGATACCCAGAGTCTGGGAATTAGTTGAGAAGTTCAATATGGCTAAGTTCTCCGAGCCTGGTTACGAAGCTGATGACTTTATGGGTACTTTGGCGACAAAGGCAAGGGAAGAGGGGATGGTTACATTCGTCGTAACCGGTGATATGGATGCTTTGCAGTTAATAAACCCTGATACTTTTGTTGTTTTTCCCCACAAAGGTTACAGAGATCCTGTTATATATGACAGAGAGGCTGTGATTAAGAAGTATGGGATTGCCCCAGAGCAAGTAATCGATTTAAAGGCTTTGATGGGTGATACATCGGATAACATTAAAGGAGTCGATGGTGTAGGTGTTGTTGGTGCTACCAAGCTTTTGAATGAATACAAGACTCTCGATGGCATTTATGAGCATTTAGATGAGATTACAGGCGGTATTCACGATAAATTGGCCAATGGTAAGGAGGACGCGTATTTCTCCCAGAAACTCGCCAGAATCGTTATTGACGTACCATGTGAATTTAAAAAGGACGATGTAAAAATTAGCCGACTGGATTTCGCCGGATTGGAAAAGTTTTTTGATGAAATGGAAATGAGAAGCCTACAGCGTAGAATTAAGAAGATGATGCCTGATGGTCAGTTATTGGGGGAGAATCAGATGAGCCTTTTTTAAGGCAAAGGAAAAGGAAAAGGCAAGGGGTTTGTTTTAGGTAACTGCGTATAGTGTTGGATAGTTGTGGGAAGTAATAAAAAGCAAAAGACTGCGATTAGACAGTCTTTATTTTTTTGAATTTATATCCTAAAGAATAATATTTGGCTTATTAACCTAATATTCTTTTAAGTGATTCGCTAATAACTTTTCGAGCGTCATCAACATTCTCTGTTTTTACTTCTCTAATCACACCTAAAGCTTGTGTTAAGTTCCGTCTTACATCTACGCCCATACTTTCAAGTGGGTTTATTAAACCCTCTACATCTGATTGGATAAGATCTGTCAAAACAGTACGGTATAAACCTTGTTCTACAAGCTTATCATATTCCTCAGTGGTAAGATGTGGCTCAAGCTTTTCTGATTCTTCGTCCACTATTTTTCTAATAGGTTGTCCTTCCATAGTGATGATTGGTTAGTTTTATATTAATATTATATCATGTATAAACTATTATGTCAAATATAAATTCAAAAAAATACTATATACAACAAGTATTTAGGCTTTTTATTATTTACCACAACTAGATACTATACACAATTGACGCAAAAGGAAATGTTGGTTTTTTTAACTCTTGTGCTATAATCAGTTCGAAATAATCTGATGATATGGTTATTGAGTTTATAAACGAAAATGAGTGGGGGATTGATGTAAAGGAATTTGATACTTATATAAATCGCCTTAGAAAGGAGGTTGATGTTCTTGATGGAATAATCAACGTAATTTTTGTTAATGACGTTTATATCAAATCTCTGAACAAATCGTATCGGGATAAAGATATGGCGACTGATGTTTTGTCATTCAATTATGAAAAAGAGATGCCTGGAGATGATTCAAATCTTGTCGGGGAAATTTATATAAGTGTAGAAACTGCAAAACGGCAGGCGAAGGATGTTGGACACGATTTACAGGACGAGTTGAACAAATTATTTGTTCATGGTTTTTTGCATATACATGGGCACGAGCACATCACTGATGCAGACTATGAGGTTATGGATAAGATTGAAAAACGAGTGCTTTCTTAATAAGATCAAACAATTACTCACCCCATTTAATCATTTATTCCATATAAATCAGCCCCTCTCTTTTTGTATTAAAAAAAGATGGGCTTAAGTTTGTATGAATATAGTAAGCCAGTAAAACAATAATCAGTTTCCACTGCAGGTAGACTTACTGAACATTGTTTTACAGAATTACTAATAGCCTCTTTTTCCATTTGAGAAAGAGAGGCTTATGAAATGATGGATTTGTGGTGAGTAATTGGTTGAATTGGTGAAGTATATCTGTACAAAAAATGTGTTCAACTTTTTTGGCTTATAATAATTCATAATTGCTTGTGATTTTGGGAAGTTAATTTACAGAATATTTGTTATGATTTTTTTATTAGCTTAAATAAGCCACTTGATTATTTGTGTATAAAAAATTGTTTCAACCCTATTTCTTTTGAGTAAGTTTTTTGGACAGTTTTGTGTCTATGTTGTCTGCTCAAATAGGCGTTTTGTCTAAGATAGACGTTAACAAATTTGTTCAAAGGTTTAAGCTTAAAGT
>JAUXDO010000073.1 GCA_030618315.1 Candidatus Peregrinibacteria bacterium
AGGCAAAGGCAAGGGAGAAGATGCTTCGCAAGGTAAAGGCGAAGGCAAAGGCAAGGGAGAAGATGCTTCGCAAGGCGAAGGAGAAGATGCTTCGCAAGGCAAAGGCGAAGGCAAAGGCAAGGGAGGAATGAAGTCAGCGAAATTAAGTGCAATGTCTGAGGCTTTAAAGCAAAAGATCAAAGAATATATTGATTCACTATCCGATGAAGAGAAAAAAGAAATATTTGAAAAAGCAGTTGAAACACTAAAATTAATTGAGAAAAAAATTACTGATGAACTCGGTGGAAAATTAGCTGAAACTCCGGACAATCCGATGAATGAGAAAAAAACTTATGAGGAGGGTGATGTTGATGAAAGTGAAGATGGTCCAAAAGGGGAAAATTCTAATGAAAAAAAATATACTAAGGAATTGCAGACTTTGAAGGGTTTAATAGAAAATGAATTAAATAATGATAGTAATGAGTACGAAAGAACAAGAAGGGAGGTTTTGCCAATAATAGATAAGCTTGAAAGTGAACTAAGAGAAATTTTTGTAGCTCGCAGTTTAAATAAATGGAAGGGGGGATTTAAGAGAGGTAAAAGAATCAAAATAAAGAAAAGAATTCAGGAAATTGCTAAGGGTGTTCATGCGATGGATAGTAAGTCATGGCAAAAAAGGGAACTGCCGAAAGAAAGGGATTATGCGATTACTTTACTTGTTGATCTTTCAAGTTCGATGAATGGGGAAAATATTGAGGAGGCATTTAAAGCGGTTGTAGTTCTAGCTGAAGTTTTAAATCGACTTTCAATAAAAACCGAAATCATTGGTTTTCATAATTATACAATCGATTATCAAAATTACGGAGAGAGTATGTCAGAGGAATTAAGAGATAGAATTTCACAAATGACTTTGGATGTACGTGGTACTACGGCTGCTTCTCCCTCGCTTGAGCTTGCGTCTGAAAGATTGGAACAACAAAAGGTTGATGAGAAATTTATTATTATGATGACTGATGGTGGTCCGAATAATCCATATCAGTTTCAGCTTACAATTGATGAAATCGGGAAAAATACTAATCAAAAACTAATAGGTCTTGGGCTTGGTCCATGTACTAATTATGTCGATGAATTTTTCCCTAATAGTTTATCCAATATTGATATTCATGAGATGTCGGAAAAATTAGCCGAACTTATTCACGATGTTATTGAAAATTCTCATACATACTAAATTTTATCCTAAGTCTTATGTCTTAAGTCTTAAGCTTATGATTTACTCCTTAATCTTTAAATCTTACATGAATCAAAATCAAATCAAATTATTTAATCAGTTCTTAAGCTTTTCTACTTCTCAAAAGGAAGTGTCATTGGTTGTTGCAAAAGACGGAGAAGAATCGGAGCTGTTTCTTGATCTTTTATTATCAGAAAACTTTGTAGAATCAAGAAATATGTTTGAACTTACTGAAAGCGTTCTTATCCCAGCAAAGACTGTGATGGTATTAGATAGCCTGCCAGATAACAATTTGTGGAGCTTTCTGTGTCAGTATCCAACAGGTCAAATACAGGTATTCAATTCAGAGCAGATGAGGTCAGTAATAATTTCTCCTCAATATCGAGAGCTCTCCGTAGTTTTTCTTGTTACCAAAAAAAATCTTAAAAAATTTATTTCAGAAGGATTTAACCTTCTCGCCTTTGTTGGCTTAACTTACCAAAATTAATACCAAAATATTATGACTTTATCAAGAAAAACAAACTTAGCTGAAAATAATGGACAAACTGCTGACGACGCTTCTAAAACTTCTTCTGAAGATGAAAATCTAAAAGAAGCTTTGCTCAACCTTGTCCCAGGAGCTCTGAATGAAAGTCCAAAGCCGGTAAATGAAATGTCGGATAGAATTGAATATTTAGGTGTACCTCTTGAAAAAGCAGAGAATTCAGATAGTCCTTATGTTCCCAATAGAGAGCAGTATGAGGATTATATTAATGATGAGTATGCGCTTTCTCTTCAGAAAAAAATCGCAATTGCATTTTCGCAAGACGAACCAATACTAATTGAGGGTGGTACAAGTATAGGTAAAACCACAACGGTTAAAAAAATGTGTTCCGAACTTGGTTATGAAGTTCATTATGTAAATTTAAATGGTGCAACGGATGTTGAGGATTTAATGGGTAGATACATACCTAATCCACATAAAAAGGATGCCTCTGATCCGGAATATTTGTTTGCTGATGGAAAGGTTACATCTGGCTTAAGAAAAGAAGAAGGTAAGAAAAAAGTCATTATATTAGATGAGTACAATTCAGCCGCTCCAAATATTGTAATTAGACTTCATGAAGTACTGGATGCTCTTGAGCGTGATGGTGATGTTGTACTTTCTGAGGATGCTTCTGAAGTAATTGGAACTAGAAAGAGCCAGACAAAAGTAATTGCTCTTACTAATCCGCCAGGTAAAGGATTTTTTGGAAGAGAGCCACTTGATCCTGCTCAGATTCGACGTTGGATTTATAAAAAAGAACCAACTGAGTTACCTCAAAAAACTTTTGATCATTCTTCAGACGTACTCTTCGGTTTAACAGATGCTTCGGTATCTGTAGCAGATGATTCATATACTTCTTACCCCGAGCAGAGTCTTTCACCTGAACAGCTTTCAGATATTCCCGGAATAAAAGGCATACTCCAGAAATACAAGGAGTTTCACAGGGCTGCAAAAAATATGGTAAAGAATCGAAGTATTGCAGCAGATCAACCACAGGTATTTACATACGATGACAGAATGGAACCGCGTAGAGTTCGAGATTTTATTTTAAAATTTTATAATGGTGACATTACTGAAACATTCCAGTATGCACTTAAATATTATTATGTAGATAAATTGGAAAGCGATATTGATCGCCAAAAACTTCTTGAGCTAATTAGGCATGTAACAGCTCCACGTAAGCGAAATTCTAAAAGGAGGGATATTAATAGTGCGTCCGAAAATAGCCCTATTCAGGATCAAATGAGGGTGGCGGAAAAAGTTTTGAGAAATGATTTTATTGGTCCTCAAGCGATAAAGAATGCTTTTGATATTGATGTACCAGAGCATAAGATTCCAAATATTCCGTTTTCCAGAAATGAACTTAAAAAAGCGAAGAAGCTCGGTCAGTTTCTAGTACTTAGAACAGATCAAGATAATCATGGAATTAATCTGACTATTGAATACATGGAGAATTTGATGAAAGATAAAGATTCTAGTTTAATTTCTAATAAAACAAGATGGTTTGAGAGTGAGGATTTTTATATGAAAGAAACACCAAAACTTGAATGGGCACTGGTTAGTAAAAAAGTTTTGCCTGGAACTGAATCTCAAGATTATCTTGCCCAAACCAAAGCTCTTGTTAATTTTGTAAGAAACAAAGTATTTGAAAACAAGCCACTTCCTGATTCGTACGAAGAGGCAGTTAAAAAATTGGAACCAGGTATGACAATTACATCCGATACAATGGCTTATATGAAAATTCAAGAGTTAACAAGACAGCTTCCAGTTGAAGTTTTGTATGATTTGATTGTATATAAGGCTAATTCTTCTGATGGTCTCAGTTTTATTAATAAAAAGTGGATATGGACAAGGGGTGTTTCAGATAATAGAAACCCGGTAGTCATAGGACCTAATAGTATAAATGGAATAAATATCAGCAACAACCGTCGTATCGATCAATCTCACGGTGCTCTTGGGGCACTCTTTAGTCGAACTGTTTAACTTATTTAATTTGTTCTTATACATCAAAGGCAAGAAACGAAAGGTCAATAACACAAAAGGAGGAAGAAGATGATTGTGTTAAGAGAACGATTAAGTATTTGATCCTTTTGATTCTCGTCAATACGCGATGGAGCTCAGGATTTCGGTCCTGTGGCAAAATCTGAGATGAGTGTCAGACAGCTCTGCCATCAAGAAAGTTTGCGTTTCGATGGCAGGGTGGGGAGTTACGCACCCCAAAGCTTTGAGTGGCATGAAAAGAAAATGCCTTTAGCCAGCCATTGGGCTGGCGAAGGGCAGAAGCCACTCAGAGTTTCACCCTTCCGAGTGACCCCGCTGAGCGGGGAAACTTGGAAGGGTATAATTTTAAAATATTTTTACATATGCTAATCAAAATCACTGGTTGATATGTGTGGGCATATTTTATTCACATTAACCAATGTCAGCTATTGCTGAAGAAAAAAGGAGGACAGTATGCCTCAAAGAGCACGAAAAGGTGTTTAGAAACGCTCTCAAACTATGGTGATTTCGAGGTAAATGCTTCGGATAAGCTTAGTGAGAGGGCGCAGGTTCTGCGATTTGCCAGGCGTGAAGTATGAATTTTGCGCTGAGGTCGACATTGCATTATCGCAGGACTTAATCTTTGGGAAAGTTATGCATTCCCAAAACTCTGAATGACATGTTCTTGAGTTGCCCTTGGCCGTTTGGTCGGGGTACGAGGTTACTCAGAGTCTCACCCTTCCGCCAGTCCCAAAATAGGGGAAGCGGAAGGGTATAATTTAAAAATTTTTTCACATATGCTAATTTGCATAAATTCAAAATTCAAGATTTAAATTAATATATGTGGCAATATTTTGCCAGTAACAGCATAGTCTTCATGACTATCAGTAGAAAGGAGTAGTGCTATGCCCGTTATATCAAGACCTACTTAAGGTAGGTTACTCTCTTGTTAGTGCTATGGTCATCACATGGCTATTACGCTTAAAGAGGGGTGTCTGAATATCACCTGGACGGAAACAAACGTCCTATACTGCGTTTGGTGATATAAGGGCAGTAATTGGGGAGTAACGCACCCAAAAGCTCTAATTAGCGTAGAAGCTGTAGCCTGTCGACAGGTTGCAGTGGAGCAAAAGGGGCTATCACTCTTCCGCATGAACCCAGAATGGGGGATTGCGGAAGGGTATATTTTAAATCACCTTCACATTTGTTAATTAGTAGTTAATTAATAAATGCGAGTGTGATTATCACTCGACGAGTCCATACTAATGCCTCCTAAAGTTGGCACAGATGGACAGGGTCGTTTTCTCTTATGTTCTGACCAACTCAACTTAGGTTGATTTGGTCCATAGGCTGGGTAGATAGTGAAAGCTATTTATCTAGCAAGAGAAAACGGGTATCAAACAACCGTTGCGTGTTTGATGCTGGGGAGTAGCGCACCCTACCTGATAAGATGACCAATGGTAGAATGTACCCCGACACCCCGCTTCGGCGGGGAGTCTGGTATGATTTTATCCTAAGGTCTCTTGTGGGCGGTTCGATGGATATTCGAACCGCCTTTTTTTTATTACAAGAATTCATTTTATGTAAATCGTCAACCATTTTTTTGTTTATATTCTATAGAATAATAAACAAATATAAAAAAAGTATAAAAACTTCTTGACTTTAGGAAAAAAATGAATAAAATTAAGTGGCATTTAGCGTTTGAGACGAATTTATTAGTGTTTAAATAAGGTGATTAGCGGGTTTACTTACTATCCGTTACGTATATGAATATTTCACCACCATTACGCATACTCCCAAGTTGATAAGCTTAATCATAGCTTTGTGACTCAAGAGTGCGCGTAAGCCACTCTTTTTTTATTCTTTCTAACAAGCTCAGGTGAGCTTCCACGGATTGAATCAAGAAAGAGTGAGAGAACGTACTTGATACTTAAAAGCGCAGGGGTGTATATAAATAGTCAATAAGGATTTATATACACATCAATGTATACTTAGAATTTAAGATTATTAGCAATTAATTGCTAGTTGATCTCATTAAATTCGGTATCAAGTTACAACTAGAGCATATAATGGATGCCCTGACACTTTACTCCGATGAAGGACGTGGCAAACTGCGATAAGCTTCGGCGAGCCGTTATACAGGCATTGACCCGGAGATTTCCGAATGGGTAAACCCATCCCGATTCATATCGGGATACCCCCAACTGAATACATAGGTTGGGAAGAGGATACTTGGCGAACTGAAACATCTTAGTAACCAAGGAAAAGAAATCAAATGAGATTCCCTTAGTAGTGGCGAGCGAACAGGGATCAG
>JAUXDO010000074.1 GCA_030618315.1 Candidatus Peregrinibacteria bacterium
ATAAAGAACTTGGTCTAAAAATAGCGGTATAGATTTTTGCTGCGGAGGAAAACAAAGTATTATCATCAAAAAAGCCACCCTGGAAGATGGCTTTAAATTTTGTGGGTGACCCTCCCTCAACCGCAACGGCCGCTTTGGAGGTGTGCGAATATTTTGATGGATTGGAATGACAAATATTCTTTTCAATACGGTTTTAATAGATTCTAGGCAGGTACTGTCGGTATGTTATACAGACTAAATCTACTTTCTTTCAGGATTTACCTTTTTTTCCTTTTGTTCTTTTTTAGTTAACCTAATCGGAACCTTACCTGTTTTAACAGCTTTTATATAATGTTTGTTCATCCATACAACTTCACTTCGCATATGACTTTTCCCTTTTGTATCTTTGGTTATTGTATTAATTGTCTTTCGCTGCCATCCTTTTTTCATCGTAAAGAAATCATCATACAAGTCATTTTCATAACCACTAATAAAAATCATACATTTTGCTTTATGGGCTTGCTTTAACATCTTTAAATGAAATTCCTCATCATTAGCATCGTTGGTGTATCCATTTGTCCTGTCTCCCAAATAGGGGGGGTCTAGATAGACCAAGGTTGCAGGTCGATTCGAGAACATTTCTAACAATTCAATAGCATCTCTATTTTCAATACGAACCCATCTCAACCTTTCAACGACTCGCTCAAGTCGTTCTTTCAGATTATACCACCTATTGACACGAGCATCTTTGCCACTTCGTGAGTATGACTGTGAATATGAAAACCCACCTCTTTCTTTACCGAATACCCCGTTAACAGCAAACATTGCTTGCACCAAGAATTTTCTTGCCCGTTCTAATTCCGTATCATTTTTATCCCTTATGCGAGCAGCAATTAGCTCTTCTTTTGCATAAGGCGTTAATTGGATCACTCTATAAAGTTCATCATAATTGTTTCTTAGTTGCTTGAACAAATTGACAATTTCGCTATCAACATCATTTATTACTTCAATAAATGCTGGTGGTTTTGCAAGTGTTAAAGCTGCTGAACCACAGAACGCCTCAACCCAGCAATTGTGTCGCGGAAGCTCCTCACAAAGCTTTAAAGCAATCTTATTCTTTGAACCGAAATATCCAAAAGGTGCACTCACTTTTTTATAACTTGTTTCTCGTTTTGTATAATCCATTAGGCATTCTACTTCCTCCTGCATTACTGTTGAAATATAATCCATTCGTTACTGGTTGACCACTTTGGAAAATGAATATGACTCCACTTCCTTATACCAAAGTTCTGTGTTATCAAATACAAAGTCTTTCGGGTTAGGTATAATCTCTAAACTCTTTATATCAAAATTCTTTTTCCCAACCACAGGCAATAAGTAAAGATGATATTGTTCCCTATACTTTTTTGCCATATTCATTTCATTCCGAGACCAGTAGAATCTGTAATTGAACTTAGATACCGCTTTTACCTCTATATATCTTTCTAGTGACTTTTCATTTTCACCACTTATTTCCCAACTCAAAATGTCATATCCTGCCTTTGTGTCGTCTTCTGCTGTGTATCTAACCTTCTTTACTAACTCGGGATAACCTGCCAATCTTTTCTTCTCGAAATCCAGCACCACTATTTCGGCGGCCCTTCCTAATTCTTCTTTCCATTTAAGAATAACGGATAATTCTTGAGGTGCTAATTTATTATTTTGAAGGAATACTTCAAATGTGCTGTAATGTTCTTCCCTAATCTTGTAAGTACCTGTAGATCTATTGTAATCTATTAGTCCAAGGTCCATGAGAAAATTTCTCAATGAACTTTCCTTTATCCTTGCAGAAGTCAAAGGCTTATATTTAAAAGCATTTCTTATAACCGTGAAATTGTTGAGATAGCTCCAAACATCATTAGTTAGTTTGTTCCTTGTGGTTAAAAGTTCATTGAGTATTAGTGCCTTTAATGCCTCATCTTCAAAAAGTCCCTTCATAGAAAAACGAAATGCTGTTTTCACCACCAACCTATCTTTACGTTCAGTTAGTATTTTAAGCTCTTTTAAAAATCTACTTGCGCCAATGTAATTATCTGATAAATTTCTATATCGCCTTTTTATGACCTCAACTCTACTTTCCTCAGTGCTATTTATCACGTCAATTAGGGTCTTTAACTGTTGATATTTCAGGTTTTTAAAAGCCCTCATTTCTCTCTTAGGAATAAACGTTTATATGCATCCAGTTCATCATTATCATCAAACATATCAAGAGAGTATATGTTGTAGTCTCCTTCAATAATGTCATACATCTTTTGTGCTTTAACTTGCAAATTCGCCAGTATGTCAGAGTCTAACGTATTTTCATATTGCAAAAAATGATAATATGCCTCTTGTTTTTCTGAGCCTCCAACCCTGTGTATTCGATCTAACGACTGCAAGAATTGAGCGCAATTATATGACAAGTCATAGTAAACAGCATTAAAACAAGTCTTATGTAATGAAATTGATTCCGCTGCGGCAGCAGGGTTTGCTATCAGAATATCAAGACCACTTTTTGGATCCACGAACTCATTACGTATCTTTTCTCTTGTTTCTTCGTCATCTAATGCGGTGCGTTCTATAGGTGTTTGCCCTATTATCTTTTTGCAAATGTATCCAGCTTTATTCAAGTTTTGTTCAATAAGCATAATTGTTCCAATAAAATTTGCCCAAATCACTACTTTCTCTCCCCGTCCTTGAAACCCATCTACTAATTCAATAAGTCGAGTTAACTTGCCTGGCATTTCGATTTCATCATAATGTGAGATTACTGAACGCAGGTCGGTTTCGTCTTTTACTAAATCTTCTTCATACTCCTCAATAACAGTAGTCAATAGCTTTGCATACGAAAGGCATTGGCGAAGCCGAATCATCCTGCCTCTTCTCAATCGCTCTATCAAATCAATGTTCTTTAAATAGTCAGCAGTAGCATAATTTCTTATTTTTTTTGCGATTGCATCATATATCTTTCTTTCATATGTGTTCATCTGAATTAATTCTGGTTCATTGAACACTTGATCCGCTAAACCAAGTTCAGCTTTCCTTACTCGATAAAATAAAGGTCCCACAGCAGGTTCTAATATCTTACTGGCACTTTGAAAACGTTGATTCTCTTCCATTACACGAAGCTTCGCTTTATTATTCGTGCTGATGGGGCTTTTGTCAAACCAAAGAAAATCTAAAAGGTTGTAAAGATCAGTATAACTTTTAGGGATAGGTGTACCAGTAAGCACGCACCTGTATTTAGCATGTTTGGCAATGTTTAATACAGCATTCGCCCAATTACCATTGATTTGCTTGATATAATGGGCTTCATCAATTACAAGCATTGCATTTATCTTCCTACTGTTTAAAAAAATAGCTGCTTCTTCTTGGTCGTTAAGAAGCGTTTGGAAGGTGGTTAAGTACAACTCAGAAATGTCCTCATGTTTATAATACTCGCCCTTTCTCTGTCCACGGTCTCCACCAGACAATATCTTGAAATTTACACCTCTTTCAAGAGTAGCTTCAAACTCATGTTTCCAAGGTCCAAAGCAGGCAGGGGGACCTACAACAAAAATTGCATTAACCTTTCCTGCTAACCGGAGCCGCTCATATACACTGAGGACAACCGTTGTTTTACCTGCTCCTGGTACTGAAAAATTTGCTCCGTTCTCAACGAGCCAAAGATGATAAGAGGCTTTCAGTTGATGACCTTTAAGTTTTCTCGGTACATTAGCTTTAAGAAATGCAAGATGTTTGGCAAAATCTTTTTTGTCAAAAAAACCATCTTTTAGATTTCTTCCTTTTTCTTTTAATTCTTGAAATCTGCTACTTGCTTTGGTCACCTTTTCCAGCAGTTCCTGACCCGTTTCCGATAAATTATAAGCTAATTTCACTTTCTCAAAGTACCGAATAACCTTTGAAAACGTACTCTCAATATTGCCATCGAGATATAAACTTTTATCATCATGCTTTTTCTTGAAACCCCAATCATTCAATTGGCTTCGATGCCTTGGTTTAAGATTGTCACTGAGCTCTTTGATATAAAGTTTGTAACCCTTAATATCTATAATCATTCGCTATTATTTGCGGAATTTACTTTTAAGTTTTTTTAAATTTTTCTTCAATCCAAACCATTCGGACTCTAATTCACTAGCTAATTCCTGAACCTGTACCAATTTCTCCCGGACTTCTTTGTAGTGTTTCAAAATGTCAATAGTTGTCAAATCCATATTTTCATGTTCCAGTTTTTTTATGGCCGCTTCAATTAAAGTGATGGGGGTTTCTTGATCCTTTTCATGCTCTACAATCCGTTGTGCAGTCTTTACGTTTTTTATAAGCGTGTTAGCATGTTTAACTCCCCATAGCTGATCCTTTTTTCTCTCGTCATACTCATTACCTTCCTTATCAAAACATTCATCTTCGGTCAGGCTAAAATCTATTTCCAATAACTTCTTCAATTCCTTCTTTGCATCAGAATTAGCAATCCACTTTGGTAAGTCACGCATGATTTTGTGGACTTTCGGCATACCGGGGAAATCCCTTTTCCGAATTATCTTAAATGCTATTTCCTCAATCTCGCCAGTCTCATCTTCATCTACCCCTATTTTCTCACGCTGATACCCATCATCAAGCTTTTTGCGAACATGCTTGCTGTAATCAAGGAATGCTTGCCACCGACCTTCCCTGTCTGAAATCCCAGTAGAGATCGTTTCATACAATCCATCTCTACTCAACTCGTTCAAGTAGCGCTCAATGCATTTGAGCGGAGCAATATATTCTTCCTCCAGCTTCTTCACCTCCCTATTGAGTTCCTTTACAGATAGGTTAGCATAGTTTGGATCATCCTTTAATTGTTCCTTTAAACTCATTCCAATTCTTACGTTATCTCTCATAGTAATTGCTTTGTCGAACTTATAATATTCGGAAATCCCCGAACTTTGAAGTTGGTACCGATTCTCTACCTGTTGAATTTCCTTGCGAGTTGGAGGTGCTCCCCGAGGATCATTTTTTCCCGGCAAAATAACAACTTTCATCCAGCGAAACTTATCATCTCCCGTTTCTTTTAATAGCTTTTCCAAAGCCATTTTCCTTCTATTACCATTAATAAGAAAACCATCAGCAGTAATGATTGCTGCATTTCTCTGACCCGTGTGTCTGATTGAATTCGCCAATTCTTTGTTTTTTTCAGGGTCCTTTTCCAGTAAAAACTTTTTAATTATTTCCTGAGATTCTTTACTTATTTCGGACAAAGTGCCGTAATTTCTTTCATAGCTGAGTATATCTGACTTAATTCTTCCATTCTCTTTCCGAAACCTTAAAAACTCAGTCGGCACTTCCCAAACATCTTGTTCCTTATTATTGACTGCCCAATTGCGGAAAAAAATAATATCTTTCGAAGGCTTCGCACCTCTCGCTTTATTCCGCTCTATCTCTTGAGCATAATCATCAATAATTTCACGAATCGTGGGTTTTGTTATAGCATCCATATTTTTTTACGTTTAATTTATCCAACTCAATGCATCTACAAATTTATAGTTTTTATTCTGCTATTAATAATGTAAATCAATAGAATTCTAATGTTTTTGCTGTGATTCGCAGAGTATTTATAGAAATCCTGATCATTGATTCGAGTGCACACAAGAGATCATCCGGATTCATTTAAAAAAAAGTTGGACTGAAATAATAACGCAAATGTGTGTGGCACCAAGCCGCTCCGCCTGCTTACTGCATACATCCATGTGCTTCCTCCACACACAAGCAATCGTACCGCACAAGTTGCCTAGCAGAATTGCGCTCCGCAATCACGATCAGGCTTCAGAACAGGGAAGGTGTTTAGGGTGGAGTTTAACCTACCAAATTACCTACCAAACAGCAAATACCAAGTAGTCTAAAATGCAGAAAGCCACCCCATTAATGAGTGGCTTCTGTGGGCGATATAGGATTCGAACCTATGACCCCTTGGGTGTAAACCAAGTGCTCTGAACCAACTGAGCTAATCGCCCGTGCTTTTTAAGCGGCTGCAAATATACAGGTA
>JAUXDO010000096.1 GCA_030618315.1 Candidatus Peregrinibacteria bacterium
CACCAATCATCGGCAATAAATATCGTAATGCTAAAAATGGAAGCGCAAAAATTGCACCTAACAAAAAAGTCTGGGCGATTACTTTTTTAGGTTCGTAATCCTTACTATCCTTATAGTAGTACAAAAAAAGCCATGCGATTGCCGGTAAAAAGGCGAAGAAAAATGCGATGGCTAGATTGCTTATGTTCATATTTATACCAATAGCTAATCCAATGGCTTATCCGATGGTTAATCCTATTGCACGAGCAATTGGATAAGAAACTGGATTAGCTATCGGATAAGCAATGGAATTTACTTAATTTTCATAATCTTATACTCAAATACTCCAGCAGGAACTTTTACCTTAACAACATCACCTTTTGCTTTCCCAAGAATTGCAGAGCCGATAGGGGATTCATTTGATATTTTTGAATTTACAGGGTCAGCTTCTGTTGAGCCAACAATGGTATATGTTTCAGGATCATCGTTTTCTGTAATATTCTGAACAGTAACTGTAACACCGATTTGAATAGTGTCCTGACCGCTTTTGTCATCAGTAATAATTTTTGCATTCTTAATCATGGATTCTAATTCCACAATCCTTCCTTCAACAAACGCCTGTTCATTTTTAGCCTCTTCATATTCAGAATTCTCAGAAAGATCACCATAAGCGATAGCTTCTTTTAACCGCAAAGCAACATCTTTTCGTCGATTATCTTTATAGTCTGCCAGTTCGGCTGTTAATTTTGCAAGCCCTGCTTTTGTTACTAATACTTCCTTTCCATTTGTATTTGCCATAGTTTTATGTGTTAGAGATAATTAATATACGTCAAAGTTGTAAGTTGTAAGTTGTAAGTTGTAAGCAGCTTAAATCCTAAATCTTACAACCTACAACATATTTTAGTGTCGATCCTTAATTTTTACAGAAGTAGGATGGTCTCTCATCTTCTGCAGTATTTTAGCTTCGATTTGTCTAATACGTTCTCTGGTAACACCAAACTCACGTCCAACCTCCTCAAGTGTGTGACCAATTCCGTCATCAAGACCGAATCTCATACGAATAATTTTTTGTTCACGGGGAGTAAGATACTGAAGCATATAATGGATATTCTCCTTCATTATCTGTCTATTTGTAGCATCTGCAGGAGAAATAGCGTCATCATCTTCAATAAAGTCACCAAGTTTACTGTCTTCCTCAGCTCCAACAGGTGCTTCAAGGGAAACGATATCCTGTGAAATCTTTAAAATATGACGTACCTTTTTAATATCCATATCCATTTCAGAGGAAAGCTCATCAACAGTAGGTTCACGACCAAATTCCTGAAGCAGTCGTCTCTGAGTATGAGTCAGTTTATTAATGGTCTCCACCATATGAACAGGAATACGAATCGTTCTGGCCTGGTCAGCAATTGCGCGAGTTATAGCCTGACGAATCCACCATGTTGCGTATGTAGAGAATTTGAAACCACGAGTCGGATCAAATTTTTCAACAGCTCTAAACAATCCTATATTACCTTCCTGAATCAAATCCAAAAACGAAAGGCCACGTCCTATATATTTTTTAGCGATAGAAACTACAAGTCTTAAATTCGCCTCTGCCAATTTCTGTTTAGCGACTGGGTCACCTTTTGCGATTTGTTTAGCTAATTTAATTTCTTCGTCAGCGGAAAGCAGATCCACACGGCCGATTTCACTCAAGTACATGCGAACAGAATCGTTTGCGATTTCTTTTAAATTGGCCTGCTTCTTCTTTGCAAGCTCAGCTTCTTCCTCAGTAGTTTCCTTATCTTTTTCGGGTTCTTTCTCTTTATCTTCTTCTGCCTCAACATTAAAATCATCAAATGCGGACATTTCCTCCTCAGTGAATTCAAATTCAGATTCAGCTTTCTTCTTCTTTTTCTCACCCCAAATCATATCACTTTTTACATCTATTACCTCAATTCCGAGGTCAAGAAAAAGTGTATAAATTTCATCAAGAAGAATTACATTATCTTCGATTTCTGGCATAGCCTTAAGTAATTCCTGATGAGTGACGAATCTTTGCTCTCTACCTTTTTGAATAAGTAGACGGATAGCCTTCGGATATTTTGCAAGAGTTTCTTCGTCGGGCTGAGCAATGAATTTTTTGGTAATCTTTTTAGCCATGGATATGGGGTCTTATTACTACTACTAAAATATTTTAGTTTTTAATTTTGAAATTTGAATCTGCTGATTGAGTAAAATTGTGCTTTCTCCAGAATCTTTTGCTTCGCGAATTTTAAAAATCAATTCTCTCTCCGCATTATCAATATTTTTCTTATTAATTAATTTGATGAATTCAAATATCTCTTTTTTGACTGCTTCTTCAGAAAAATCAGGATAATTATCATCAATCAGAAGTGCATAGACTTGTATTTTTTCTTTGTCTTCTTCGCTCAATTCTTTTTTGACAGCATCTAGGTCAACCATGCTTAGCCGATTGTACACTTTTTTACATACCTTGTAAAACTTTTCTGTACTTGTTTCCACCGGAACAGAATCTATTAAATTTTCCTCAATTAATTTATATAAATCCGGATATTGAAAAATTAATCCAAGTAAAAATTCTTCCCGCAAATATGCCCTTCTCTTAGGCGTTTCTTCGACTGTAGCATTAGGAGGAGAATAGCTTTTTTTAATAGAAGTTTTCTTTAAATCATTCCATAGAAATTTAATATCTATTTTTAACTCCAAAGAAACTTTTTCTAAATATTCATTTTGTTCCACTTCAGATTGATATTTTTTTATAATCGGAAGAAGAAAATTTAATATTTCCTTTTTTCCATCCAAAGTGTTTTTGTCATGGAGTTTTAGAATATAAGAAATATAAAAATCCATAATAGGAGTAGCCTCTTTTATAGCATTAAACCATTTATCCGGAGATTCCTTAATGCATTCATCGGGATCTTTTCCTTCAGGAACAGTGATGATTTTAATATTCATTTCAGCCTCCTGAGCAAGTTCAATAGAGCGTTTTGTGGCTTCGATACCGGCAGAATCCTGATCAAACGCAAAAGAAATATTTGGTGTGTATCTCTTGATCAATTTCAGCTGTTGTGCAGTAAGGGCAGTCCCTGAAGTAGCGACAACATTTTCACTGCCAGCCTGATGACAGGCAATAACATCCATATATCCTTCAACAAAAATGGCCATATCCTCTTTTTTAACAGCACTTTTACCCCAATTCAAACCATATAAAACTAAACTTTTATTATATGCAGGTGTGTCCGGGGAATTTAAATACTTTGGTTCTCCATCTCCAATAATCCTGCCCCCAAAACCAATTGCATTATCCTGATGGTCATAAATCGGGAAAATATATCGATTCCTGAATCTGTCATAAGTATTTTTATCCGCAATAGACCTCTGATTCAGCAGTCCTGCATTCAAAAGCTCACTTTCCTTATATCCGATTTTTATCAGATTATCTTTTAAGCTATTATAAGAATCCGGCGCATACCCAAGCTTGAATTTCTTAATAGTTTCCTCCGTTAAACCGCGTTTAAAAAAGTAATCTTTATGTTTATCTGAAGCGTCTAACTGCTCAGCAAAATATTTTGCAGATGAGCTATTCATCTCAATCACTTTCATTCTTATACTGTGTGCTTCCGGTTTAAACTCCGGAATCTGTACATTTGCTCTTTGCGCCAAAATTCTAACTGCTTCCGGAAAATCAACATTTTCAATCAGCTGGATGAATTTAAAAATATCCCCACCGGTATTACACGCAAAACAGTAGCCGATTCCCTTTTCTGGACTTACCGTAAAACTAGGTTTGGTGTCATTATGAAACGGGCAGATTCCTTTCAAATTCCGACCTGCCTTTTTAAGCTGAATATAGCCACCAACGACCTCTTCAATTCCTAGCTTTGCTCTGATTTCCTCTAGATGATTCATTATTGATTAGTGCTTAGTTCTTAGTGCCTAGTTCTTAGTGAATTCACGAAGCACTAAGCACGAAGCACTAAGCACGTGTTTAATTAAATAGGTGGTTCTGTTCTTGTTTTCTATCTCCCGGAAAGTTCATCTCCAAATGATAATAAGCATTCTCCGTAACAACCCGTCCCTGCTTAGTCCTGTCCAAAAAGCCGATTTGAAGCAGATATGGCTCATATAAGTCCTCAATTGTCTCAATTTCCTCGGCAGTAGCGGCGGCGATAGCGTTTACACCAACAGGCCCGCCATTGAATTTTTGAATGATGGTCATAAGTATCTGCCTATCTGTTTTATCGAGACCAAGAGTATCGACACTCATTGTTTTTAAACAGTGTTTTACAAATTTTATATCGATTTTTTTAATATCTTCAACAGTTGCAAAATCTCTGATCCTTTTTAAAAGTCTATTCGCAATACGAGGTGTTCGGCGTGAACTTTTAGCTATTTCACCAGCTCCGGAATCATCAACATCTACATCCAATA
>JAUXDO010000015.1 GCA_030618315.1 Candidatus Peregrinibacteria bacterium
ATTTCATTCTTGAGGCATACAAAAAAGCAAAAGAGAAAAATTATCGTTTCTTTAGCTTTGGTGATTCAATGCTAATTACTTAATTTTATAAAACAGATCTTCTGTTCTTGTGTCATACGACAAATATCCCTTTTTCGAACTACCGTCTTCCATGGAAGTCATTCTCCAATAATTACCAGTACTAGAATCTAAAGAATAATTTGTTTTTTCTTCTTCATTTCTCCATTTTATTTTAAAATTATCAATTTCCCCATAACGATCTTTAGTAAATCGAATATTTATTCTGTCATCTGAATTAATCAATTTAAGAACCTCAATCTGGTCATAATTCAATCCCAATTCCTTCATTCTGCTTACTGGCAATTCCCCTTTTTTAAATTCACGTTTCAGTATCATTTCTTTTCCTAATTCCTCATAATCTCTAAGTCCTTGGGAAAACTCATCCATTTCCATATCTCTTTTTATAAAACTATTCTCCATCATATGTTTTAGCTGATCCTCAGGACTTCGATTTACCAAGTCAACAACATTAAGTTCAAAAGGTTCAATATCGTAACCATCAAGTGTGAATCGGTATTCATGGTTTTGAAAAGAATCAACTAATGTGAAGGTGTAATCACCAACTTTCAATTTATCGCCATTTTTCATCTCGGCAAGTTGCTCTTTTCGATCAATATATTCAGGATTAGTACTGGTACGAGATGTTTTAATAGATTCTTCTCTGTCATTTTCATTATTTGAATACATATACGAAGGTTCTACACCTGAATAATGTTCACTGTCAGAATTGCTTAGGTCATCCAAAGATGAACTGTAATCCTTACTCAATAGATCCTCTGAATTTGGAGCATTATATATTTTCAATAAAGCCTCAATTACGCTCATATCATCAGTTATTCCTAAATCTTTATTATCAACGAGCATAGGTAGAATTTTTTCAATATGCTCTAATTCCTTACCGTCAATTCCTTTTTGGTTAGTAGCTTTTGGTTTTTTAACTGTGCCTAGATATCGCTCTTTTAGCTCAAAAATGGTCGAATTCAATAGATTGGAATGATAATTGTAACGAGAAGAGATTTCTTCTGATTCAACATCTGGAAATAAATCTTCATTAATTTTATCAACATTTTTTTCATTATCACCAATATATTCACTCATATCAGAAAGCTCACTAGATATATTTAATAAATTTATTGGTTTTGAAGTTAGAACTTTTCCCTTATAAATTCCTCTTAAATGAGGTTGTTTATCTTCGCCCCATCCTCTCTTACCTATAGAAAGTTCCATCTCTTTTCCTTGATAACTAAACCTGAGCTGTCGAATCTTACCATCATCTTCACTAATTACCTCAATACCTTCCATTCCAAGCGCCTTTAAACGAGTACTGATTGATTTCGGTAGCTCATTGCGAACAAGCGAACGAAGAGCTCCTGTATTTTCATCAAAACGATATTCGAATAAATCCTTAAGGCTTTGTGGAAGCTCATTTGCTTTTTCATTATCATCCATATCCTCTAGCGGTGCACTATTCTCATATAACTTTGTAAATTTATCCATTTCGTCTTTATGCTCGACAGCTATTTCATTAAGGTCAAATGAACGTCCGGCATAAGTAATAGTTGGAAGACCACCTTCATTATTATCAATTCCACCATACTCTTTCATGGCATCCATTATAGGAATCATCGAGCCAAAATTATTACGCATATTTTGAGCTTGCCAATCTTCCATATTTTCATCAATTCTATTGGCTCTGTCATCAATATTTTTATACTCAAGCAAGCGATTTACCCCATCCTCCAATACATTTCCATCAGTATCAAGCATGCCCATTTCCACATAAGTCATTCCCTCGTAGTCATACGTAATTTGGGAAATAACATCCATTTTTGCAATTTGTTCTGAAGAAATATCAAGACTATTGAAATCAACACCCATCTTTTCAAAAATCTCTGATCTTTGCTTCTTGCTTAACCTATTGTTATCGCCAACTAATTTATCCGGATTAGCTGGTTTATCTGTATGACCTAAAAATCTTTCCTTAATAAAATCAACCATGACTGAGTGAATAGCCAATTCAGGACTTTCAGAATTTTCAAATGCATCATCAATTAATAACAATAATTTGTCAGGGCTACCTAGATGCATATTATCCAATTTTTCATATAGCTTTTTCAACTCAGGGTTATTTTTCATTCTCTCACTTGCTTGTTTTTTTTGCTGCAATCTTTTTATAAAGTAATTAACATCATTAACAACATATCTCTCAAGAGAATCATTTTGTTTCACGCTATTTAGTGCTTCATAATAATCTTCTTTAATTGATTGTATTCGCCTTAATGCCCTTTGGCTGAACTCTTCGTCACCCGTTCCTAATTTGCTAATAATATTATTAATCTTTTCCTCATGCTTAGCAAAATATGCATCAGGATCTACAGCTAACTCTTCAGCTTTAGTTTTACTATCAGCCCTAGATGTGTCAACAGCATCACTGGCCTCAATAACACTGGGTTTATCATTTTTGAATAAAAAACTATGTGAATCGGTAGAACTTAATTGATTTTGTCGGAATAATCGATAGATCATTTTTTATTATTTATATTATCTTATAATTATAACATATAATGCTTTAAAAAGCAACTCCCAAAAAACCAAAAAGCAAAAAAAGAAAATTATCGTTTTTTCAGCTTTGGTGATTCGATGCTATTAAAATAATCTCCCAATAAAAATCGATTTGATATGATTTCTTGCTTCTATAACTCTTGCAATCATTAGATAGTTTGCAGAATCTAAAAGCCCTTCACCATTTGCAAGAAAATCAGATATTTTTGTTAATGAATCAATCACAATTTTTGCCTGTTCTTTTGAAAATATTTCTCTTAAATCCCAAGAGTCATCTGGCTTCAAAATTATATGAAGAAAATTATTTAACAGCAAATTTTGTGATAATTCCTCATCATACAAATTAGAATTATCAGCTAATTCTGTAATTTTTCTAATTGAACTTTCTATCTGTTGCAAATTAAGGATAAGAGAATCAGCTTCACTCATTTCTATATCTGCCTTAGATTTTGGTTTTTTAAAGGGCATATTTATTATTTTTCTTCTTTCTTGGCTAGCAAGTTTAATACATAAGGTCTGAATATATCCACTAATTCAATAATAAACTGAATATACTTAATGGTTTCTTCATCAATTTTTATTACAGAATTATTTTTCAGTTTCATTAGCTGGTTGACTAATGTTCGACAGGTAACAAGCCTTTTATCAATGGCAAATTCCTGTGGTTTTAGGCTCATATTTTCTTCAGCATACCTGTAAAAGCTACGAATTTCTAAGAACTCTTTTTCACCTATTTGATTAACATTTATATCGCTCTGCGAAGAGTAACATTCAGCTACCAGCTTTTCCAAAAAATCAACATAGTAATCTAATTTTGGATACTTATCTCTAGGCATAAATTTATGATTCATAAAAAGGAGATGATTTTACATCATTATAAAGTTAATGTCAACTTTCTTGCTACTAATTCCCTTCTCTTAAATGTGATGGTAAATATCTAGGCTCTTTTAACCCCTTAACCTTCTTAACAATATCCAAATCATTTAAATTAGTTTTTCCGTAGTAAAGATTCTTCAGATCTCCTCCGCCCTTAACATAATCCAAAAGCATACGATACCCCTGAAAATAGACGAAGTCCTTTGTAAAAGCTCCTGGCTTACTTGTATCAGCGAGCCCGCGTTTCGCCTTCAGGGCAACCTGCCATGCGCGATCAGCCCCAAAATCATGCTTCATTATTTCTTCATACACATCAACAAAACTACCATGCATAGCCGTATAAATACCAATTACTGAAGAAGCTGGCCAATATTTCTTAATTGTTTCACTTGATTCAGTTTGATCTTGGTTATATACGGCAAGCCCCTCCTCAGTCATTAAATAATCAGCAAGACCTCTTTGGAAAATTTTATAAGGCTGCAATGCTCCATTCATCGCTGTAAAAGCATGAGTCTCCAACTCATGAGCAACTGTTCCTTTTAATCTATCCTTAGTAAACCTTGCATCAGATCTAATAAGAATTGTATTACTCTTGCCTGCTATGGCATCTGAAACCATTTCATCCTTTATTTTTACACTCCATCCCTTGAGTCCATAATCCTCTATGGCCTGTTCAAAAATTTTCTTCACTTCTTTTATTGGTAAAATTTTACCTGGATCAGGAAAACTATTAGGCATATGTTTAATTTCCTCTAAGGCAATTTTCAAAAGCTCTTCATCTGGCGCACCATATAAATGAATTGATTTAGATGTAAAGTGATCAGCTGTACGAGATTCCATTAATTCAATTTTTCGCTGAATTTCATCTGCTTTCTTTTGCCATAAAAGACCAATCGGAGTATCAGGAAACTCAATACGTTTTAATCTGTTATAAAGGTTGTTCGGATCAAACGATAATTCCTTATATTCAAATTGAGGATTGTATTTTGGATCTACCAAGAATTTTGTATGCTCCTCTTTTAAATTTAACGGACGTAAATGATTAAGAAGTTTGATTTTACTATCAATTTCATAAAGTTCCTGATCAATTTTCTCCAAATCCGTATCTGTAAAAATTTTTGCAATATATGGAATACTGCTAGCCGGTTTTTCCGATTTGACTGCAGTCATGTGCTTATTTGGATCAATTAAAAAATTCCTTAAATCCCGTTGTCCAATAAGCATTTTATACTTCTCATTACTAAAATCCTTTGTATCCACAACGGTAGTCACCCTATTATCCAAAAGATTAAATTTACACTTCCCGGTTGAATCTAAATTGATTTTCTCGGCAATTTTACTGTCTAAAATTGATTTTTCTATATTAGTATCCATTTGTGCAATTATTTTCGCATTTTCTTTTTTACCAATAACTTCAATCCTTTCAAGGCTTCCGATAACTATCTTAGCTTGATCTTCGGTATGTTTAACTTCAACCTTTTGTCCAAAAATATCCTGCGCAATACGAACTCCTTTCTCAGGCGTATTAACCTTAATACCCTCAATACGCTCAAGACGTTTTCGGAGAGGTGCCATATTAGCAACTTGCACAGCAAGTCCTGCTCTGGCATTGATTTCAAGTAACACTGGTCCAATATTTTTATCCAAAACTAAATCAATTGCAGCAAAACCCAAATTTGTCACCTGCTGAACACGGGAAGCAATAAGAAGTAATTCATTCCAATAAGGTATCTTTATGCCTTTAACATCACCGAATCCAGGTAATCCATTAATTTCCTTATTATATTGTGTAACATATGTCATCTCCCCCTTAGCAATATCTATACCAACCCCTATACCACCCAAATGAATGTTTGCCTTCCCCTGAGAAGATTCAGTAGGCAAACGAAGCATAGCCATTACAGGAATCAGGTTATGTACAACAATACGGATGTCAGGAAGTCCTTTGTAAGACATCTTTTTAAAGTGATCAGGCGCTTCCAGCCTCTGCTCAAAAAGAGCAGTGTCAGAGATATCAGCTATTGAATATCTTCCGTCTAAAATATCACTAATATGATGTTCAAGTTGTTCTTTAGTAAAAATCTCATCATTTTCCTGCACCCAGTTACCACCCTTCCTTCCTTTAATAATCAAAATCCCCTCTCCTCCATACCCGGCATTTGGCTTAACCACAAAAGAATTAGGTAGTGAATTAAAATCAAATCCTCTTAATTCTTTTTTGTTATGAATCGCATTATACATACGGGCAACAGGAATACCGCGAGCAGAAAGATAGTTCTTGGTCTTAATTTTACTATCAGCAAGCATTACGGCTTTTCTAGGGTTATAGGCCTTAATATATAATAGATTGCGCGCGTTGATTCCCAGCAGACCTGGGTTATGTAAAAACCACATAGATTTGAGATTTTAGATTTGAGATTTGAGAATTTAAATCAGAATTCAGAAATCACAAATCACAAATATTATTTATTCTTCGGCGTGTTTCATCACCTCCCTAAACCTCACATACTCCATTAAACGAAGACCAGTCCATCTACCCAAAGCATAGTTTACAAGGATTAATAAGAGAATTATTTCAGGATGACCTAGTACAAGATTCTGTAAAAACTGCCATTCAACAACCCAATAACAGATTAATGACACAACTGTTGTTTCAAGCATTAAAAGCATTGCTGAGAAAAACCCTTTTCCGCCCATTGCACTCACAAATTTTTCAGCAAGCGTCGTCATAATAAGCATCGGGAAAACAGCGATAGTAGCAATCTGGCTAATACCCATATAAGTGCCAAATGCCAGCATTAATAGAATAATAAAAGTTGATATAGTGAGAACTATCGCGATACGAGGAATATGCAGAAGTCGAAAGCGGTCCAGAGCCTTACGTAACACTGCACCGGTAAAAATAATTATTACCAATATAATCAATCCAAACTTTAATCCAAGGGCTAAGAACGAAAGAGTAATAATCGATGGTGTATAAAGTCCAAAGGTTGTAACACCAACTACCTGTTTAAGAAAAGCAATAATTGTAGCAATTACAGGAAGCATAAGCAGTAGCACAATGGTATTACTTGGAACACCTTTGGTTATCATAAAGCTCACTAAATATGAAATCGAATTCCAAATTCCAACACGCCCTGATTCAGCATTAATAGTGCTATAATCAGAAAATCTTGCTTCCAGCCTTTCAATAAACTCATCTATAGATTCAGAAGTCACCAAGTTATTCAGTTCTGTCTGACGAACGATTATGATTTGCTCAGGTTTAATAATATTAAAATTTGCCTGCATGATTCGGGCAAGTGTATTTAGATTGTCATCAGTTACAACAACAATACTCTTACCTTTTAGCGAATCCTGAATCTTTGTCTGCTCTTCTTCTGATGACTGTTGGATCAAACGAGTAAGTGCATTTACACCACTACCACGAGCTGTCCAGGTCACAATGGAATCAGCATTGTTCAGAATTGAAACCTGATCTGATAGCTTTTTAGAAAGAGTTTCTTCAGACATAAACGCTGTTGTACTGTCATAACTATCAAGCAAATAAATATATATTCCATCATCCTCAGCTTCAGCTTTAAAATTAGCAATCCCCTCTCTCATTTCACCAACATCAGTAAGCATTAAAATCAATTTATTATATGCATATACATCACGTTGAATGGATTCCTTCTGCTTACCCTGAGTAATAGTCAATGTAACTAAATAATTACCAGGTTCATCATAAGTATGAACGGTTTCAACATCATATGAAGGAATACTGTTATCACCAAAATTCCACATATAAGTAACAGATTCATCGTTATCCACTAAAAAAGATGATGAAGCATCAAAAATTATGCTCTTTTCAACCTGAACAACCCCATCCGCCGTAATAATCGGACGAAGTTTGTTTAAATCGAATTCCACTGCATTAGCAGTCTGCGTCATTAGTATTGACGGCAGGAGCAGAAAAGTGATTAGTATTGATATAAATAATTTTTTCATAGTATTAACTCTTAATTTTTAACTCTTAACTTTTAATTAATATAGGTTAACCATTTTTTATATTTCCCATCCATCCATATGTATTTAGTTGTTTTCATAAAATTAACTTACACGCCTACATATTTTAGCAAAAATAGACATGTAAAAAAAGCTTATAAGTGAATAAAATTACCTATAATAAGATTAATATAATCAATAAAATAAAACCTCACAGCCTGGATTCATACGAACATAATATCTCAAAAATTTTTTCATTTCCTCAGGTATCGGAGAAGGGCTATCTCTGGTAATCATCAGGGCTGATTGATTATGATCAACATTTATCACTCCATCCATTTTCCCCTCTAGCATTTTAACAAAGCCTTCATCAATAATAGCTATTTTTGGCAAATTTGTTAATGCAATTCTTTCACATACTTCTGGTATTTCAAATTGATTATCTGTATTTTCAATAGACATATTAAAAAGATTAATAAAAAGGATAAAATTGTACCATCAAATTTTACTAAAGTCAATAGTCCAACCCTTCAATAGCATCCTGCCCATCTTTAAAGTAATGCTTGATCTCCTGCACATCAGATACTAAATCAGCCTTTTCGATTAACCAATCCGGTGCACCTCGCCCTGTCAGGAGTAAATGGGTGTCTTTTGGGCATTCATCAACGAGCTCTTGGACAGATGAATCGTCCACAAGCCCGGAATTCAGACAAGTGACAAGCTCATCTGCAACAATCAAAAAGTATCCTTTAGTAGAATTTTTGAATTTTGAATTTTGAATCTTGAATTTTTTATTATATAAGGTAATGACTTTATCAATTCCTTTTTGGACCTCCTCCTTATCTGCCTCGGTATTTTTAAATCGGAACTCTTTTTTTTCTTCATCAAATCTTTTTAATCCAAACCGATAAGTATCAATTTTTCCTTGCAATAAATTTAAAATATTTTGTTCGCCATAATGGCTTCCACCCTTATCAAAAAAGGTGATGGCAACGCGCTTTCCCCATCCAAAAGCCCTTAAAGCGGTCCCAAGAGCGCTAGTGGTCTTACCCTTGCCATTTCCCGTAATAAGTAAAATCATTGCTAAATCAATATATAGTATGTCTAGTGTTATCTTTATACAAGATATGGTGTCTCGTCAAGAATAATTATTTGACTTTGAAGTGACTGCAAGTAAAATGGGGTTTGCTTTCAAAAACAAAAACCAGGGTCGTTTCGGCGGCCCTAACTTAACTCTCTAAAATCTTTAAAAATATTAGGCTGTCTTGAAACGCCACTCCATCAAACTTCAAGATTCATGTCTTTTTGTTCTCTAAATTAATTCTCTAACTCAAAAAAATAAATATGCCGAAAACGCGCCCAAAACATGGCTTACAAATCAGCCGCTTTTTTACAACCCCAGGCAAGAACCCATTAAAAGAAGTAAAATATATAGAACGTGATTGCCGTATTACAAAACAAGACGGATCAATAGTATTTGAAATGAAAAATTTCAAAACACCAAAAAGCTGGTCTCAGAATGCAAGTGACATTATGGCATCCAAATATGCTCGTAAAGCCGGAGTTCCTCAAAAAAACGAAATGGGGGAAGATATATTAGGTCCTGAAAAAGGAGCTGATCAGGTTATTGGCCGTATGACAAGTTGTTGGCGCATGTGGGGGGAGAAACATGGTTATTTTGCAAGCAAAGAAGATGCAGATAGTTACGAAGCAGAAATGAACCATATGTTAATCAATCAAATGTCTGCTCCAAACTCTCCACAATGGTTTAATACTGGTTTAAATTCTGCTTATGGTATTAATGGCCCTGCACAAGGTCATTACTACGCTGATCCCAAAACTGGTGAAATCAAAAAATCAGAAGATTCATATTCACACCCTCAGCCACATGCCTGTTTTATTCAATCTGTTAGCGATGATCTTGTAAACGAAGGTGGAATAATGGATCTTTGGATGCGTGAAGCTAGATTATTTAAATATGGCTCTGGTACAGGTACTAATTTCTCAGCTATTCGCGGTGAAGGTGAAACTCTGTCAGGCGGAGGTTTTTCCTCTGGTCTAATGTCCTTCCTTAAAATCGGAGACCGTGCAGCAGGTGCTATTAAATCCGGTGGAACTACACGTCGTGCTGCTAAAATGGTATGTCTAGACATAGATCATCCAGAAATCGAATCATTCATCAACTGGAAAGTAGAAGAGGAAAAAAAGGTTGCAGCTCTTATTGCAGCCGGTTACTCAAGCGATTTCAACGGTGAAGCTTATGCAACAGTTTCCGGACAAAATTCAAACAATTCAGTCCGTATTTCAAACAAATTTATGAAAGCGGTAGAAAATGATGATAACTTCGACCTTATAAGAAGAACCAATGGAAAATCATTCAAATCATTAAGTGCCCGCAAACTTTGGAATCAAATCGGATACGCTGCTTGGGCATGTGCAGACCCTGGGTTACAATTCGACTCAACAATCAATGAATGGCACACATGCCCAAAAGATGGACGCATAAACGCCTCAAATCCTTGCAGTGAATATATGTTTCTGGACAACACAGCCTGCAATCTTGCATCACTCAACCTTGAAAAATTCTTCGACTCAAAAGAAAATAAATTTGATATTAAAGCTTACAGACACGCAATCCACTTATGGACAATCACTCTCGAGATAAGTGTATTAATGGCTCAATTCCCAAGTTACGAAATTGCAAAGAGAAGTTATGAATACCGTACGCTTGGCTTAGGATACGCCAATTTAGGCACAGCATTAATGCTTCTCGGCATTCCATACGACAGTGATGAAGGACGAGGAATAGCTGCGGCATTAACTTCTATTATTACAGCTGCTTCTTACGAAACTTCAGCAGAAATGGCAAAAGCATATGGTTCTTTCGAAAGATACGAACATAATAAAGATGACATGCTGCGCGTTATGCGAAATCACAGAAGAGCCGCATACAATGTATCTGATGCTGAATATGAAGAACTTGATATCAAACCAGTAGGCCTGATAAAAGAAGATTGTCCAGAATATTTATTTGAAGCTTCCTGCACAGCATGGGATCTTGCCCTGAAAAAAGGAGAAAAATACGGATACAGAAATGCACAAGTCTCTGTAATTGCCCCAACCGGAACAATCGGCCTACTAATGGACTGCGACACAACCGGCGTAGAACCTGATTTTGCATTAGTTAAATTTAAAAAGCTTGCTGGCGGAGGTTATATGAAAATTGTTAATCAATCTGTTCCATCAGCTTTAGAAAAACTAGGTTACTCAAAAACTGAAACTCAGGAAATAATCGACCACATAATCGGTAAAGGCTCTCTTGTTGAAGCACCATTCATAAACTGGAAAACATTAAAAGAAAAGGGTTTCAACGAAGACGAATTAATGAATATCGAAAAGGGGCTCAAAGACGCATTCAGCATTAGTATGGCTTTCAACAAATTTTCCATAGGAGAAGATGCGCTTGAAAGAGTAGGAATTGATGCAGACACATATAATGACTCAAGTTTCAATTTCCTAAATGAAGTAGGATTCACAAACGAAGAAATCGAATCAGCCAACGAATACGTTACCGGAACAATGACAATAGAGGGCGCACCATACATCAAAGATGAGCATCTTGCAGTATTCGACTGTGCAAATAAATGCGGATCAAAAGGAAAAAGATACATCTACCACACTGGTCACATTAAAATGCTTGCCGCTGTTCAGCCATTCGTCTCAGGTTCAATTTCCAAAACAATTAACATGCCAAACGAAGTTGAAACAAAAGACGTACTTCAGGCATATGAAATGAGCTGGAAACTCGGTCTTAAAGCCAATGCAATCTACCGTGACGGATGCAAGCTTTCTCAGCCCCTTAACACTTCTTCCAAAGAAGAAAAGAAAAAAGTAGAAAAGATTGAAATGAGTGAAGTAGAAATCACTAAAAAACCATTACGCCGTCGCCTCAATCCTGAACGTCAGTCTATCACTCATAAATTCTCCATTGCTGGTCACGAGGGATACTTCACAGTTGGATTATACGAAGACGGAACACCAGGTGAATTCTTCATTAAAATGAGCAAAGAGGGTTCTACTCTTTCCGGAATCATGGATAGCCTAGCCTTATCTATCTCATTAAATCTTCAATATGGCGTACCTTTTGAAGTCTTAATCTCTAAATTCACCCATTCTCGTTTTGAACCATCCGGAATGACATCAAACAACGAAATTCCAATGGTTAAATCAATCATGGATTACATCGGTAGATGGTTTGCACTTAAATTCCTTACCAAAGATGAAGCTAAGAAATATCACAATGGCGATTTAATAGAACGTGCATACAACGAAGGTACTATGTCTAAAAAAGGTGTAATGCCAAGCATTAGAAGCACAATCACATTAAGTGAACCAAAAGAAAAAGAAGCGGACAAGGAAAATATTCTTATTAAAGTCCTGGAAAAATCCAAGATTAAGCCTATCAAAAAAACAGTTGCTATTGGTTCTCAATCAAATACTTACACAACACCTGTTGCCTATCAAAGCGATGACGCACCAATGTGTCACAATTGTGGATCAGTAATGGTTCGTAACGGAAGTTGTTACAAATGCCTGGACTGCGGAGAAACATCAGGGTGTAGTTAATCAATCAGACAAAAACATAAAAACTCAAGAACCTTTCTGTTGTGATCCCGACAGGAAGGTTTTTGCCTGTGCGCCTTTGGAGTATGATAATATGACCCACGATGTATCAAAAAGAATTCCAAATCACCAACAACATCAGTAATAACTCATTTTCTTTCTCAAAAAGAAAAAATCCGACTATTAATGTCCCAAAAATTATTGATGGAGAAATTGATGATGTAAAAATAGGAAATAAAATAGTTTTTGAGGACTTTAATGAAAATGGGGAACTAAAATCATGCGTCGGTCTCAAAAATTTTGTCAGAACAGTTCATCCGATAACCAAAAAACCAATAATTATTGTAGATAATCACAATCATGTTTTTTATTTTTGGTATGAAGCGAGAAAGAATGGAGTGATAAGTGATGGAGCAACATTAATCCACATCGACCAGCATAAAGATATGAGAAAACCAGAAAGCGACATTGATATTCCAATTTCTGAAGGCGATATTGATAAATGTCGCATGCAGGAATTGGAATATATTTTCAAATACACAAACTCAGTATTAAACGTCGGCAACTACATACCACCAGCAATTGAGGAGGGGTTAATTGGTGAAGTGATATCAATTACAAGTGAAACAGAAATAATAAGTGCTAAGCACGAAGCACGAGGCACGAAGCACGATATTATTTTAAATATTGATTTGGACTTCTGGGCCCCCGAAATGAATTACATCGACAATAAATTAAAAACCGACATCACAAAAAAATGGATGGAAAAAGCGGATTTAATAACAATCGCTACTAGCCCATTTTTTATTGATCAGGAATTAGCATTAAAAGTTTTAAAAGAATTGCTAATTTAAAAAACCGCCCCAAATTCATGAAACGGTTTTTAATTGAAAAATAAAGAATTATTTTTTCATAGCCTCAGCCATCTGAGCAACAACCTTAAACCCATCATTCGGTATCATCCAGATCGTGGTATTTGATTGGTCAGATGAAAGATCGTTAATAGATTGAAGTGTTCTTAGGTGAAGAGCACCAGGAGCTTCTGCAAGAGTAAGAGCAGCCTTTTTCATATTGTCTGCAGCTTCAACTTCACCCTGAGCCTTAATAATGACAGCACGTTTTTCACGCTCTGCTTCAGCTTCTTTTGCCATAGTTCTCTTCATGTCATCAGGCAATCCGATGTCTTTAAGCTCAACTGCTTCAACCAAAATACCCCAAGGATCACTAGCTTTATCTACTATGCCCTGAATTCTGCCAGCAATTTCATCGCGATTACGAAGAAGCTCATCAAGTGTAACCTCGCCAACTGCATTACGCATTGTAGTTTGAGCAAGCTGACTAACAGCATAAGCGTATCTTTCTACTTCAATAATTGATTTTGCGGCATCGTTTACCTTGAAGTAAAGAACTGCATTTATACGAATAGAAATGTTATCTTTTGTAATAGCCTCTTGATCTGGAACATCAGCAACTTTTGTACGAAGATCAACCTTAACCATTCTTTGAAAAATCGGAACAACAATCCTCCAACCGGGGTTTTTCATTCCTGTGTACTTACCTAATGTAAACATAACTCCCCTTTCGTACTGATTAATCTGCTTAATCATTATCACAATCAAGATAACGATTGGGACAAATAAAGTACTAATAAGAGAATAAATAATTGATGGATCCATATTTTTTTAATTAATCAATAAAGTAATTCCGATTATACGGTATCGTTTGTGTTCGCGAAAGGCGTATCGGCATCGTCTAACGACTTACGTCCATAATACACGCAGACACAAACGTAATTGCTAAATGATAAATGTTAATTGTTAAATGTTTTTCTTTGCCTTATGCTTAGCATATGGACTTTATTCCAACACCAAAAACCGAAGGCCAAACAGATTTACTCTTAATCAATCCAGACTTCTCAAAAAATGAGTTAGGCGTTGCTTCAGCTCCGGAAAATCATCTCGGACTGAATAGATTAGCGGGTTATTTGGATAAAGTTGGACACAGTTGTTCGATAATCGACACCACTGGGCGTGAAAGCGGTACAGGAGGTCCTGAAGAACTTGGAAAATGGATTAATGACAACGAAAATAACTTCAAAACCATAGGATTTCATACAAATTCGTGGAATATAAACCATATTTTAAGGATTTTGGATGTCTGCAAAGCATCACTTGAGAATAAAAAAATATTATTTGGTGGTCCGCTTGCAAGCTCTGAACCAAAAAGAATGACGGAATTAATAATGGGATCGGGGCTCCAGAATATTGGAGTAGTACAGGGCTTTGGAGAAGAAATTACAGATGATATATTGAATAAACAGAATTTATTAGACGTCGATGGACTATGGGCATACGAAAATGGGAAATTTAAAGAGGGTAAAAAGATATCAATAAGTCAGGAAAAATATGAAAATACTCCATTTTTAGACTTAAAATACAACACTTTCTATCAAAATTACTACAAACCGGTAATCGATAGCGGAGATTTGGATGAATACGGTCTGGAATTAGTATTCGGCTCACAGGGACTTGATGTAAATAGAGGATGTCCGTTTAACTGCACCTATTGTTCAGTACCACAATATGAGCAAAAGCTGATTACTTACACTCCAAAACGAGTTGTAGATGAACTTGAACACCTTGCAAAGGAGGCAGGATTTTTTATGTTCACTTTTACAAATTCAAACGTAATGTTTTACGACGAACTGTGGATAAAAGAGTTCTGTCGGGAGGTTATTGGAAAAGGCATGGACGAGTATATAAATTGGACTGCCTATCATCACCCAAGTATCATCGCAAAACTGCCAAATTCCACTTTCAACCTTATGAAAAAAGCTGGGTCGGACACAATTGTATTTGGAATTCAGAGTTTTGACGAAAATATTCTAAAAACATTTTTAAGACCAATAAACACAAAGGAATTAACTGAAGTAATTAGAGAAAAAACAAATAACTCAGGGCAATATCTGGTTACTGATTATATAACAGGAGTTCCAGGCGAAGATTTAAATATAATTGAAGAAGCATTTAACTATTTTATCGACAATGATATTGAATGCAGAAATTATCAGCTGAAATTTTATCCAAATACAAAATTGCCGACAATGAATTTGGACTTATCTGATTATGACCTAGTTCCGATAACAGGCGAACTGGCACCAGAACTGAATGCTTACGCGATAGTATCAAAGCATCCAAATCCTCGTTCTGCAGAATTAGATGGAATGCTTCGTGAAGCGAATAAGGAGTTGGTTAAAAACAAACCTCCTAGACTTGGAAAATATATTGTTGATTCCGCTGAAAAAGCAAAAGAATTATATGAAAAAGAAATTTCGGATAATCCAAACATCCCTGAAAAAGTAAAAAGAGCTATGCGCATCGCCTTGCACGAGATGTTGTATCCAAAAAAACGAGAACAGAATTTAGATGGGCTCGATCCTGTTGAAATGATGAAAAAAGTGATTATGGCTGGTGAAGATGCACCTCCAATGCTGAAAGCTATGCAGGAAAAATTAAGAAGTGAGTTAGGGGAAGCGAAGTTTCAATCGATTAAGAAAAAATACGAACAAGGAAGTTTGTAAAAAGCCTGATTTAGAGCTAAACTGATTATTGAATAAATAATTCGTAATTTTTAATTCATAATTCATAATTTAGTAATGATAATTCCAAAAATCGGTGAATCTTTAAACGAAGAACACGTTAATTTCTTAAATGTACTCAGCAAAAGCTGTCGTAATTCAATTGTAGCAATGGTTGCAAACGCACAGTCCGGTCACCCTGGCGGATCATGCTCTATGATCGATTATCTGGCACTTTTATACGCGTTTATTATTAGTCAGACAGGGGAAGATTTAATAATTTCAAATGGTCATACATCCCCTGCCGCTTACAGTATTTTAGCTGAAATGGGATATGTGGATAGAACAGATGTTATTGAAAAATTCAGACAAGTAGGAGAAGTATTTGAAGGTCATATAACTCGTCATGTACCTGGTGTACATTATGGAACAGGTCCACTCGGCATAGGCGCTTCAGTTGCAACAGGTATTGCACAAGCCGAAAAATTAAATAATAAGAATAGAAGGATTTTTTCTACAGTCGGTGATGGAGAATGTGATGAAGGACAGGTTTAT